>JBDTIE010000109.1:0-6791 GCA_039936515.1 Rhodanobacter sp.
CGGCGTGTGTGCTGGGCGACGAGCCGACCGGCAATCTCGATGAAGGCAATGCCGCGCAGGTGTATGCGTTGATGCTGGAGCTCAACCGCGAGATCGGTACCAGCTTCATCCTGGTCACTCATGACACGCGCCTTGCAGCACGCATGGACCGCACCCTGGTCCTGCACAACGGCGTGTTGCGGGAACATCCCGCTGGCTGAAAGCCCCATCGCGCGCAACGGCGCGTGGTGCTGGAAAGCCGGCTTCGTCTCTCGCCTGTCGCCCGGCGCGTTGCGAAAACTCGCGCCGTTGCCGTTGCCGTCGCTTGCGCCTTCGAGCGCCATGGGCCTACACGTCTTTGGGCCATGGGCGCAGGCAGGTCGAGGTAGGCTCGAGGGGGTTTGACGCGCGCAGGATGCAGGCATGGAATCAGGGGCGGCGCAACCGTCGGCTGGCGCCGCGGCGGTGGCCTTGGCGGTGGGCGTGCTCTTGGTGCAATGGCTTCCGCGCCTGCCGTCAACAGGCTGCGCCGCACTGGCGTTGTTGGGTTTGCTGGCGTGGCCGCTGCGCCGCTGGCGGTGGCTGCTGGTCTTGGTCCTGGGCATTGGCTGGGCGCTATGGCGCGGCGCGATGGCGATGGATGCGCGCTTGCCGCAAGCGCTGGAAGGGCGTGACCTGGTGGTTGTCGGCACGCTGGTGGATCTGCCGCAACATCGCAGTGACGCCACGCGCTTCACGCTCGATGTGCAACATGCCGCACTCGACGGGCAGCCTGTCGCTTTGCAAGGGCTGGTCACCCTGGCGTGGTACCAGCACTGGTCATGGGTGATGCCGTGCAGCCGCTGGCGCCTGACCGTGCGCTTGAAGCGTCCACGTGGCCTGCTCAACCCGGGCACTGCCGACAGCGAGCGCTCGGCGCTGGAACGCGGTATCCACGCCACCGGTTACGTGCGTGATGAGGCTGGAAACGCGATGCTTGGTCAGCCTGGCTGGTGTGTCGACGGCGTGCGCGAACGCATTGCCAGGGGCATTGCCGCCCATGTCGCCGATGCGCGCGATGCGGCACTGCTGCAGGCGCTGGCAGTTGGCGACACGCGGGGCTTGCTGCCGCGTGACTGGGAGGTGGCGCGTGCCAACGGGGTGTCGCACCTGATCGCAATCTCCGGTTTCCACGTTGGCGTGGCTGCGGTATTTGGCGTGGGCGTGGTGTGGCTGGTGTTCTGGCTGTGGCCATCGCTGGCCTTGCGCCTGCCGCGCGTGCAGGCGCAGGCAGCTGCGGCCTTGGGCATGGCGTGGATCTACAGCGCGCTGGCGGGCTTTGGTCTGCCCACCGTGCGCACGCTGCTGATGATCGCCGTGGTGGCGCTGGCGCGCTGCACGCGGCGCAGCAGCCATGGCTTCCACGCGCTGGCACTGGCGTTGCTGGCGATACTGCTGGTTGACCCGCTGGCGGTGCTTTCGGCTGGGTTCTGGCTGTCGTTCATCGGCGTGGGCTTTCTCATGCTGTGCCTGCAATCGGGCGCGCGTGGCTGGCGCGGGTTCCTGCATGAGCTCACGCGCGGGCAATGGGTGATGACCGTGGGCCTGCTGCCGCTCACCTTGTGGTTTTTTGGCCAGGCGTCGCTGGTAGGGGCGGCGTCGAACCTGGTTGCGGTGCCGTTTGTCAGCTTCGTGATCGTGCCATGCGTGCTGGTTGGCACGCTGTGCGTGATCGCGTGCCCGCCGCTGGCCAGTCCGGTGTGGTGGCTGGCCGCGCGGCTCATGCACGCGCAGTGGTGGCTGCTCGAATGCATGGCTGCTTGGCCGGGTGCACATTGGTATTTGCCCAGCGTGAAGCCGCTGGCGTTGCTGCTGGCCCTGCTCGGCGCGTTGTGGATGTTCCTCCCGCGCGGCGTGCCGCTGCGCTGGCTGGGCGCGCTGCTGTTCCTGCCGCTGCTGTTGCCGCCGCGTGTCGTGCTGCCGGCGGGTGGTTTCCAGGTGTGGGTGCTTGATGTGGGGCAGGGCCTGGCAGTACTGGTGCGTACGCGTGGACACGCGTTGATCTATGACACCGGTGCGCGCTATCGATCGGGTTTCGACCTGGGCGATGCGGTGGTGATACCGGCGGTGCATGCGCTGGGAATCGGCGGCGTGGACACGCTGGTGGTGACCCACGCGGACAACGACCACGCTGGTGGCGCCGCCGCTGTCGCCGCGGCTTTCCCTGCGGCACATCGGCTGGCAGGCGAGCCGGCACGCATGCCGGTGTCGATGCGGCAATGCGTGGCCGGGCAACGCTGGCAGTGGGACGGCGTGCGCTTCCTCATGCTCAACCCGACGAGCGTCGAAGTCGGCGGCAAGGGCAATGACCGCTCGTGCGTGCTGCTGGTTGAGGGGCCGCACGGGCGCATGCTGCTGACCGGTGACATCAGCAAGCGCGTCGAGCCGCAAGTGGCCGCGCGGCTGCCGACGGGGGTGGCGCCGGTACTGCTGGTGCCGCACCACGGCAGCAAGAGCGCCTCCAGTGCCGAGTTCATCGCGGCGTTGCGGCCGCCGCTGGCCGTGGTTTCCGCCGGCTGGCGCAATCGCTTCGGTCACCCGCGGGCGGAGGTGCTCTCCCGCTACGCTGCTGCCCGCGTACCGGTATTGAACACCGCGGTTCAGGGTGCGATCGCCCTGGATTTCCCAGCCGACGGCGCGCCGATCGTGCATCCTGGCTGGCGCGCGCAGCGGCCACGCTACTGGCGCGAATGAGGGCTCGCGCCGGATTGAGTGGTTGCTGCCACGCAGGGTGCAGCTCGACGTAATGCCGACCGCGCCACGGTACGAGCGGACGGGACTGTTATCATGCGCGCTCGCCAAATGCACCGGTGGGGACGCAACGTGCTGGAAATCCTGATGGCTGGCGGCTGGGCCATGGTGCCCATCCTGATCTGTTCTGCGGCGGCCCTGGCCATCGTGCTGGAGCGCTTCTGGACCCTGCGTCGCGCCGCCGTGCTGCCACCGGGACTGGCCGCCGAGGTGCGCGAGTGGTCGCGCACGGAAAAGCTTGATCCCCAGCATCTGGCCGCGCTGGCCGCCGGCTCGCCATTGGGCGAGTTGCTGGCCTCGGCGCTGGCCGTGCGCAACCGCCCGCGCGAACTGATCAAGGAACGCATCGAGGACACCGGCCGCCACGTGGTACATCGCATGGAGCGCTATCTCAGCTCGCTCGGCACGATTGCGTTGATCGGGCCGCTGTTGGGCCTGTTCGGCACGGTGATCGGCCTGATCCGCATGTTCATGGCGGTGATGGCCGGCGGCATCGGCGACCCGGCGAAAATGGCCGGCGGCATCGGCGAGGCGCTGATCTGCACCGCCTCGGGTCTGACGGTGGCCATTCCCGCTTATGTGCTGCACCGGTATTTCCGGTCGCGCGTGGCCGGCTATTGTGTCGACATGGAAAAGCAGGCAACAGCCTTGCTGGATGACCTTACCCTGGCACCAGCCGGTGCGCCGCGTGCGCGCCGCGTGCCGCTGGCGCCGGGCGCGGCCTGAAGCACCATGCGTATCGGCAACGACCGCCGCGGCGACGAATTCGAGATCAACGTCATCCCGCTGATCGACGTGCTGCTCACGCTGCTGATGTTCTTCGTGCTCACCAGCACCTTCGTGCAGCACTCGCGCATGCAGGTGACGCTGCCGGAGGCCAGCACGCGCGATCGCGACGTCAACCAGGCTGCGTTGACCATCATGGTGGATCGCGACGGCCGCTTTTATGTCGGCAGCGACGAGGTGGCCGGGGTCGACGTGGCCGCGCTCAAGCAGGCCATCACGCGCGTTGCCGGTGACGACCACACGCGGCCGGTGACCATCCGTGCCGATGCCAAGAGCACGCACCAGAGCGTGATCACCGCCATGGATGCGCTCGGGCAGCTCGGCTTCAGCCGTCTGTCCATCGCCACCACGCCAGGCGCGCCGGGCGTGGCGCAATGAGCAACGCAAAAGTTGGCACATGGGACGCGGCGACCCGGCGGATTTATGCCCGACTCTTGGGTTACACCCGCCGTTACTGGGTGATCGGCCTGATAGCGATAATCGGCATGGCGGTGGACGGCGGCGGTTTGGCGGTATTCACCAAACTGCTGAGGCCAATGATTGATGAGCTTTTTGCAAAAAAAGATACCCATCTGATTTTCTGGATGCCGATCTGGATTATGGCTATCTTTGCTGTACGCGGTATCGGCACTTTCGTCAGCAGCTACGGCATCGCTTACATCGGGCGCAATGTTGTGCAGACGATCCAGCATGATGTGTTCGCCTCATACCTGAGGTTACCGGTGGCATTTTTTGGGCGTGAACCGTCCGGACAGCAGATTTCTCGAATTACCTACACCAGCGAACAGGTGGCCACAGCGTCGACCGACGCGGTGAAGGTCGCCGTTACCGAGGGTGTCACGGTGATCGGGATGTTCTACGTGATGTTGAGCACCAGCGCCTACCTTACGATGGTGTTGCTGGTCATGATCCCGCCGGTCGTTCTGATCGCCACCGTGGTCAGCCGCCGCTACCGACAGATCAGTCGGCGTATCCAGGGCATGATGGGCTCGGTCACCGGGACGGTGGAAGAGTCCATCGGTGCGCATCGCGAGGTGCGTATTTATGGTGGTCGACCACGCGAGGCGGCGCGCTTCGACGCGGTGACCCAAAGTGCGCGCCGTCTCAACCTGAAGATTGCAGCGACCAATGCGAGTTCGAGCACCGCGATCCAGACCGTGGCAGCCTTCGCACTGGCCGTGCTGGTGTTTTTGGCTACGCGGCCGGGCGTGATCGACGACATCAGCGCGGGTGTGTTTGTTGCCGTGCTGACCGCGATGGGCGCGATGATGCCGTCGCTGAAGCGACTTACCAATGTGCAGGCGAACATCCAGCGCGGCCTGTCCGCGGCCGAGGATCTGTTCGCAGTGATCGACCTGCCACCGGAAGTCGATCAAGGCAAACACGAACTCGCGCGCACGCGCGGCGATCTGCGCTTCGAGGACGTGCGGCTGTCGTATCCGCGCAACGATTTCGAGGCCTTGCGCGGGGTCAGCCTGCACTGCCCGCCGGGTACGGTCACTGCGCTGGTGGGCCGCTCTGGCAGCGGCAAGAGCAGCCTGGTCAGTCTGTTGCCGCGTTTTTACGCGCCGAGCGCCGGGCGCATCGTGCTGGACGGGGAGAATTACGAGGATTACACGCTGGCCTCGCTGCGCCGGCAGATCGCCTGGGTCAGTCAGAGCGTGGTGCTGTTCGACGACTCCGTGGCCAACAACATTGCCTATGGCGAACTGGCCGGTGCGAGCGACGCGGACATCATCGCCGCGGCCGAGGCAGCCAACGCGATGGAGTTCATTGCGGCCATGCCCGAAGGTATCCACACGCAGATTGGCCAGAGCGGCAACATGTTGTCCGGTGGCCAGCGCCAACGCATTGCCATTGCCCGCGCTATCCTCAAGAACGCACCGATTCTGGTGCTGGACGAGGCCACCAGCGCGCTGGACACGCAGTCCGAGCGCCTCATCCAGCAGGCCCTGCAACGGCTGATGCGCGACCGCACCACGCTGGTCATTGCCCACCGCCTGTCCACCATCGAAGGCGCTGACCAGATCGCGGTGATGGACCAGGGCCAGATTGTCGAACGCGGCACGCATGCGCAGTTGATGGCGATTGACGGCCAGTACGCGACGCTGCACCGACTGCAGTTCAGCGAGCGTGCCGTTGCCCCGGTGATCATGTAACCGATGTCCACGCGCGACACGCTGCTGCGCGCCTGGTACGCGAACGGTTCGCTGCCGTGGTGGAGTGTGCCACTGGCCGCGTTGTACGCCGGCGTGGTGCGCTGGCGCGCCGCGCTGTATCGCCGCGGCTGGCTGCGTGCGACGCGCCTGCCGGTGCCCGTGATTGTCGTGGGCAACCTCACCGCCGGAGGCACCGGCAAGACGCCGCTGGTCATGGCCATCGTCGACGCCTTGCGTGACCGCGGCCTGCACCCCGGGGTGGTAAGTCGCGGTTATGGCGGCCGGCAACGCGATGCCATGCTGCTCGGCCCGGCGCCCGATCCTGCGCAGGTGGGAGATGAGCCGGCGCTGATACGCGCCAGTGGCGCCAGCGTGGCGGTGGGGCGTGATCGTGCGGCGGCGGGGCGCTTGCTGCTGCATGCCGGCTGCGACGTGCTGGTGGCTGACGATGGACTGCAGCATTACGCGCTGGCACGTGACATCGAAATCTGCGTCATCGACGGTGTACGGCGTTTCGGCAACGGCCGTTTGGTGCCTGCCGGGCCGCTGCGCGAACCGCTGTCACGCTTGCGCCGCGTGGACTTGCGGGTGTGCAACGGTGGGGTGCCGGAAGCGGGCGAATACCCCATGCAATTGCGCGGCGAGGAAGCATGGGCCGTGAGCGGCAGCACGCGGCGTCCGCTCGCAGACTTCGGCCGGGTGCATGCGGTGGCGGCGATAGGCAACCCGCAGCGCTTCTTTGCGAGTTTGCGCGCGGCCGGCATCGACCTTATCGAACATGCCTTTGCCGACCATCACGCGTTCACGCCGCAAGACCTGGCTTTCGCCGACGACTTGCCGGTGTTGATGACCGACAAGGACGCGGTCAAGTGCGCGGCATTCGGCCAGCCGCATTGGTGGCGGGTGCCGGTACGCGCCGAATTGCCCGAAGAGTTTTACACCGAACTCTTCGACCGCCTGGATCAGCGTGCGCCCACCGCTCGCCGCTAGCGGCGCGATGGCACATGGTGGTCGAGGCTCATTTCAGCCGTGGCTGGAACGGGTTTGCGACGTCAACGGCTCGCCTTCGATCCATGT
>JBDTIE010000110.1:0-9710 GCA_039936515.1 Rhodanobacter sp.
CGCACTGCACACCCATCGATGTCGACCCCCGATGATTGGGCATCCACAACGCTCGTTCCCACCCGCGCAGGAGACACCCGTGCAACTACGCAGCGACAACTTCAGCAATGACCAAGCCATCCCGCCGCGGTTTGCTTTTGGCAAGCGCGGCAACCCGTTTGCGCTGTCGGACAATTTCAGCCCGCACTTGGCGTGGAACGGCGCGCCCGAGGGCACGCGCGCCTTTGTCCTGACCTGCGTGGACGTTGATGTGCCAAGCCGTGGCGATGACGTCAACCAGGCCGGGCGCACGGTGCCGGTGAATCTGCCGCGGGTGGATTTCGTGCACTGGATGCTGGCCAACATTCCGTCCGAGTGCGGGGAGCTTGCCGCCGGCGCGTGCAGCGATGAGGTCACCCCGCGCGGCAAGCGTGCGCCGGTCGGCCCGCCGGGCAGCGTGCAGGGCGTCAATGACTTTACCGGCTGGTTTGCCGGCGACGCGGACATGGCCGGTACCTACCTGGGCTACGACGGTCCGTGTCCGCCGTGGAATGATGAGCGACTGCACCATTACCATTTCACCTTGAGCGCGCTCGATGCGCCGCTGGCATTGACCGCCGGTTTCGACCTGGCGCAGTTGCGCGAGGCCATGGCCGGGCACGTGCTGGCTGACGCCAGCGTGATCGGCACCTACAGCCTCAATCCTGCGGTCATGGCTTGACGCGCGTCGCCGGGGCGTGCACGTCGCCAGCCCGCGCCTTCACGTCCGCATGGCAGGCGCTATGTGTGAATGGCGATGTGCGGCCATGCAGTCGCATACCCATTCCCATTGCAGAGGACAACACGATGCTTCATTACGCGCTGGTATTTCTGGTCATCGCCATCATCGCGGCGGTGCTTGGCTTTGGTGGCATCGCCGGTGCGGCAGCGGGTATCGCCAAGATCCTGTTTGTCGTGTTCCTGATCCTGGCCATCATCGCCTTCTTCCGCCGCGCGCGATGACGTCGCCGCGTCACCCACAACCACATCACCCGCATCCCCGGAGCCCCCGATGAATATCAACGAACCTGCCAACACCAGCGGCACGCCAGTCAATCCCACGCGCATCGACCAGGGCGCCGAACGTATCAAGCAGGCTACCTCCAGCGCCGTGGCCAATACCAAGGACGCCGTCGACCGCACTGCCGACCGTGTGGAAAGTGGTGTGCACAAAGCCACCGACAAGGCCGCCCATGCTGCCACCGTGGCCAATGAGAAAATGGCTGACCTCGGCGACAAGACCCGCGAAGTGCGCGACCAGACGATGGACCGCGCCGACGAGTGGCTGGAAACCGCCCGCGAGTACGTGCGCGAAAAGCCGGTAAAGGCGGTTGCCATCGCCTTGGGCGCCGGCTGGCTGCTCGGTCGGATCCTGCGGCGTTAAGTGCGACAGGCAGGGGTAAGGGCATGCAACAAACCGATGAGCCAGTGCACGCGACCGATGCGCCGCGGCCTGGCCTGATAGCCGGCGCCAAGGCGTTTGGCGCCGCGCTGAAGGCGGTGTTCGGCGCCCAGTTCGGCCTATTGAAGGCCGAGTGGGCGCTGGCACGCAGCGCCTTGGCGTGGATGTTCGTCGCCGGACTGGCTGCGACCGTGGCCGGTGTCGGCTGTGCACTGACGGCGCTGGCGCTCATCGGGCTGCTGCTGGCGACCTGGTGGGGATCGTGGCTGTGGGCACTTCTCGCGTTGGCCGGGGTGCAACTGATCCTGCTCGGCGCGGCGATCGTCATGTTTCGACGCTGCATGCACTGGCTCAGCCTGCCGCTGACGCGCGAGCAGTGGACTGGCCTGGTGCGGTTGTCCGAGCCAGCAGATGATGCCGCACACGCGGACGAGCGCGCAGTCAAACATCCGGTTGGAGAACGCGCATGAGTCTTGCCTCCCGCATCGCCGAGGTCCGCGTGGCGCAATTGCGCGTGGCGCGCGCGCGCGCCGAGTTGCAGCACGCCACCGACGGTTTGCTCGCCGGCAGCCGCGAGCACCCGCTGACCACGGTGGCGGTCGCCGCCGGTGCCGGCACCGTGCTCGGGGCGCTCAAGTTGCCGGCGATTCGGGTGCCTGGCATGGCCGGTCTGCTGGCCAGCGGCGCGGCCGAAGGTGTGGCTTTGGGCGCGCGCCTGCTCGCGGAAATGGCGGCCGTGGATCTGGTCTCGTCCAAGGTCGCTGGCGACGCGGTTGATGCAGCGGGCGCGGCGCAGCCGCCGGTCGTGGACCCCGCCGGCGCATGAGCGCCGAAGAGGCTGCCGTTCCGCGCGATGACACCGCGTCGTCGCCGCCGGCGTCGATGCTGGTTGCCGAGCTGGACGCGGCTGGATCGACCGAGGATGTGCAAGCCGCGCCTGCGGACGATATGCAGGGTCGCAATCGTGGCGTGCACCGGCATTTGCGCGCGATGCGCATGGTGCTCAACGCACTGCTGTTGCTGGGGTTGCTCTACACCATCACCCTTACCAAGGGCATGCTGATTCCCTTGGTGCTGGCCGCCTTCATTGGGTTGGCCCTGAACCCCATCGTCGCCACCGGGGTGCGCTGGCACCTGCCGCGGTGGCTGGCGTCGAGCATTTTGATGCTGGGCCTGATCACCGGCATCGGCGCCGCCGTCGGGCTGCTCGCGCAGCCTGCGGCTGGCTGGTTTCGCGGCGCACCGACGGCGATCCGCAGCTTCATCCCCAAGCTTTCATCGATCACCCGGCCGCTGGAAGCGGCCAACCGCGCGACGCAGACCCTGGTGAGCGGGCACAGCACGCGCGCATCAGCGGCAGCGACGACGGCGCCACCGCTGTCGATCAGTGCCTGGGACGTGGTGTCCACCGCGCCGAAGATTCTCGCCGCGGTGCTCAGCGTGACGCTGCTGGTGTTTTTCTTCCTGCTGTATGGCGACACCATGCTGCGCCGACTGGTAGAGATCACCCCCAGCTTTGCGTACAAGCGGCACGCGGTGGAGATCGTGCGCAACATCCAGAGCGAAGTGTCGCGTTACCTGCTCACCGCCTTGCTGATCAATGGCAGCCTGGGCGGGGTGACTGCAGCGATGCTGTGGATGTACGGCGTGCAGGATCCGCTGTTGTGGGGCGCGGTGGCAATGTTCGCCAATTTCATCCCGTACGTGGGGGCCATCTTCACCACCATCGTGCTGGCGGCGGTCAACATGCTTTACACCAGTGACATCAATCTGGCCGTGTTTTTCCCGGCGATGACCTTCGCCGGCATCACCGCGATTGAAGGCAACTTGATCACGCCGTTCGTGCAGGGCCGCAGCATGCGCCTGAGCCCCATCGCCATCCTGCTCTGGCTGCTGGTGTGGGGCTGGCTGTGGGGCATCCCAGGCGCGCTGCTGGCCGTGCCCATGCTCACCTGCACCAAACTGATATGCGAGCGCGTGGCCGGCTGGTCCTGGTTCGCGATCATCGTGCAGCGCTAGGAGCGTGGGCGGTAGAAATGTTCGCGGCGAAAAGTCTTCTGCACGAGGACAGTTTTTCGACGATTCGCCGGACCCATAGTGGTTCTATGGGCCAAGAAGCGGCGGAAAAATGGACCGTTCGGAGGGCTTTGCAGCCCGGACGGTTCCTACCGCCCGCGCTCCTGGCGCAAATCAGCCGCCGAGCGGCACCAGCAGCAACAGCGCAACGCCCAGCACGATGCGGTAGATCGCAAACGGCGTGAAGCGGTGGCCGACGATGTAGCCCAGCAACCACTTGATGGCGGCGAAGGCGACGATGGCCGATACCACGAAGCCGACCGCAAGCGCGGTCCAGTCCTCTGTCGGCGCGGCTGGATCGTGCAGCGCCTTGAGCAGTTCGTAGCCGGTGGCGGCATACATCGTGGGGATACCGACGAGGAACGCAAACTCCGTGGCCGCCGCGCGATTGCCGGTGCCGAACAGCATGGCCGCAAAGATGGTGGCGGCCGAACGCGAGGTGCCGGGAAAGATGCCTGCAATCATCTGCGCAATGCCCACCAGGATCGCCACGCGCCAGGTCACCGCGGTGTGCTGGCCCTGGCGCTCGGCCAGCCGCTCGGCGACCAGCATCCATATCCCGCCGATGACCAGCGCCCACGCGATAGGCGTTATCGCGGTGGGCAACTTGAAGCCGAGCTTGATCGCCACCAGGCCCAGTATCGCGGTGATCAGAAAGGCGACCACAAGTTTCAGCAGATAGTCGCGGTTGGCGGCGTCGCGCCACTGCGTCAACAACTGCCAGATGCGCTGCCAGTAGATCAGCGTCACCGCCAGGATCGCGCCGGCCTGGATGCCGATATTGAACAGGTCGGAGCGCGCGCCAAGGCCGTAACGCTCGGCGATCAACAGATGCCCGGTACTGGAAATGGGCAGGAACTCGGTGATGCCCTCGATGATGCCGAGGATGATGACGCGCAGCAGGTCGATCACGTTGGATATCCGGAGGGTAAGGATGCGGCACGCGCACAGCAGGCGGCGGCATAGCTTAAAGGCTGCAGCCGGCGACGCCAGTCCCGCCAAGGCGATGCAAATGCACCAAATGCGTGCAATGGATGGGTGTTGACGGTGCTATGGTGCGCGCTTGAAGGCCGGACCTGGGCCGTCGATCCTCGTGCGCCGCGCTATCGCGCGCATGGCACGGCGATTGCTGTGCTCGTTCGGTTGTTGCAACCGGTCCTGCGCACGCGCGCCGGACGACAGTCACCTCACTTCTGCACAGGTAAGCCAAGTCCATGCCCGCCACCACCGCCAACGAAGTCCTCGACCAGATCACCGAACACGACATCGAATTCGTCGACCTGCGTTTTGCCGACATGCTCGGCGTGCATCACCACCTGACTTTCCCCGCGCACAGCATCGACGAGTCGACCTTCGAGGACGGCAAGATGTTCGACGGCTCCTCCATCGTCGGCTGGAAAGGCATCAGCGAGTCGGACATGGTGCTGCTGCCGGATCCGACCACCGCGCACCTGGACCCCTTCAGCGCGCACCCGCAGCTAGTCATGCATTGCGACGTGCTCGAGCCGTCGACGATGCAGGCCTATGGGCGTGACCCGCGCTCGATCGCCAAGCGCGGCGAGGCGTACCTCAAATCCACCGGCATCGCCGACACCGCGTACTTCGGGCCGGAGCCGGAATTTTTCATATTCGATTCGGTGCGCTGGCAAAACGACATGGGCCATGCGTTCTACGAGATCGGCTCGCAGGAAGGCGCCTGGAGCTCGCGCAACGATTACGAAGGCGGCAACAACGGCCATCGTCCGGGGGTCAAGGGCGGTTACCTGCCAACGCGTCCGAGCGACTCGCTGAGCGACCTGCGCGCGGACATGTGCAAGGTGCTGGAGTCACTCGGGCAGGTGGTGGAGGTGCACCATCACGAGGTGGCCAACGCCGGCCAGTGCGAGATTGGCGTGCGCTTCAACACGCTGGTGAAGAAGGCCGACGAGCTGATGACTATGAAGGACGTCATACGCAATGTCGCCGACCAGAACGGCAAGACCGCCACCTTCATGGCCAAGCCGATCGTCGGCGACAACGGCAGTGGCATGCACGTGCACCAGTCCCTGGCCAGGAATGGCGAGAACCTGTTTGCCGGCGACCTGTACGGCGGCCTGTCGCAGACCGCGCTGTGGTACATCGGCGGCATCTTCAAGCACGCACGTGCGATCAACGCTTTCGCCAACTCCACCACCAACAGCTACAAGCGCCTGGTGCCGGGGTTCGAGGCGCCGGTGATGCTCGCGTACTCGGCGCGCAACCGCTCGGCAAGCTGCCGCATTCCGTATGTCGCCAGCCCCAAGGGCCGGCGCATCGAGGTGCGCTTTCCCGACCCGATGAATTCAGGCTATCTCACCTTTACCGCGCTGCTGATGGCCGGGCTGGACGGCATCATCAACAAGATCGATCCGGGCGCGCCGGCGGACAAGGACCTGTACGACCTGCCGCCGGAAGAGGAGAAAAACATCCCGCAGGTGTGCTCCAGCCTCGACGCCGCACTGGAGGCGCTGGACAAGGACCGTGGCTTCCTCAAGGCCGGCGGCGTGTTCACCGACGACTTCATCGATGCCTACATCGGCGTGAAGATGAAGGAAGTCACCCGCTACCGCGCCAGCACGCACCCGGTTGAGTTCGACATGTACTACTCGCTGTAGCGCACCGCGCCTGCCGCCGCAACGCAGGGCATGGCGTTGCGGCGCGCCGGTCTTTCCCTGCGCACGCCCTTTCACGCCTATCGCGTGTCTTTCACTTGCGGCAAATGTGCGCTGCGTTAACCTCGACGGGTTCGCGCCGGCCTTGGCGCGCACCCACCTTGCAGACGGACCCATGACCCAACCTTCCTCGTTTACCTACGAACAACTGATGGCCTGCGGACGCGGCGAGTTGTTTGGCGACGCCAATGCACGGCTGCCGCAGCCACCGATGCTGATGTTCGACCGCATCACCCTGGTCGATCCCCATGGCGGATCGCACGGCAAGGGCGTGTTGCGCGCCGAGCTCGACATCCGCCCGGACCTGTGGTTTTTCCAGTGCCATTTCGAGGGCGACCCGGTGATGCCTGGCTGCCTGGGCATGGACGGCTTGTGGCAACTGGCCGGCTTTTATTTGCCGTGGCTGGGCGAGCCTGGCCGAGGTCGCGCGCTGGGTGTCGACCAGGTGAAGTTCACCGGTCAGGTATTGCCCAGCGCCAAGTTGCTCAGTTACGAGATCGACGTGCGCCGGGTCATGCGCGGCAAGCTGGCGCTGGTCATTGCCGACGGCTCGATGGCGGTCGATGGCCGCCCGATCTACGCCGCCACGGGTCTGCGCGTGGGTCTGTTCCAGTCAACCGAGGGGTTTTGAAATGCGTCGAGTGGTCGTCACCGGGATGGGCGTGGTGTCCTGCCTGGGCAACACGCTGGCTGCAGTATCCGATGCCTTGCGTTACAGCCGCAGCGGCATACGCGCGGTACCGGAATTTGCCCAGATGGGCCTGCGCAGCCAGGTAGCGGGCGTGCCGCAGATTGACCTGACTGCCGAGATCGACCGCAAGCTCAAGCGTTTCATGGGCGACGCGGCGGCTTATTCGTACGTGGCCATGCGCGATGCGATGAATGACGCCGGGCTCGACGCGGACTCGATCCATGGCGAGCGCACCGGCGTCATCGCCGGCTCCGGCGGCGGCTCGCCGCAGTGGCAGATCGAGACCGGTGACCTGCTGCGCGCCAAGGGCGTACGCAAGATCGGTCCGTACATGGTGCCGCGCACGATGTGCTCGACGGTGTCGGCCACGTTGGCCACCGGCTTCGGCATCCGCGGCCTGAGCTATTCCATTTCCGCGGCGTGCGCGACGTCGGCGCACTGCATTGGCGCGGCGGCAGATCTCATCCGCCATGGCGCACAGGACGTCATGTTTGCCGGTGGCGGCGAGGAAGTGCACTGGGGCATGACCTCGCAGTTTGATGCCATGGGTGCGCTGTCCACCAGCTACAACGACACGCCCGAAGTGGCCTCGCGCCCTTACGACGCAGGCCGCGACGGCTTCGTCATCGCCGGCGGTGGCGGCATGCTGGTGCTGGAGGATTACGACCACGCCGTAGCCCGTGGCGCGCGCATCCACGCCGAACTGGTCGGTTATGGCGTCACCTCCGATGGCGGCGACATGGTCGCGCCCAGTGGCGAGGGCGCGGTGCGCTGCATGCAGATGGCGCTTGCCGGCGCCAAGGCTCCGATCGATTACCTCAACACCCACGGCACGTCCACGCCGGTGGGTGATGTCGTGGAACTGCAAGCCGTGCGCGAGGTGTTTGCCGACGACGTGCCGCCGCTTTCATCGACCAAGGCGCTCACCGGTCACTCGCTGGGTGCCGCCAGCGTGCATGAGGCGATCTACAGCCTGCTGATGCTGCGCGACGGTTTCGTCGCCGCCTCGGCCAATATCGACACGCTTGATCCTCGCGCCGAGGGCTTCCCTATCGTGCGTACAAGCCGCGAGGCGACGCTCAACACGGTCATGTCCAACAGTTTCGGCTTTGGCGGGACCAACGGCACGCTGGTTTTCGCGCGGGTGTGACGGCCTGGCAAGGCGCGCCCCGGAATGGGCGCGCTGCGGCAAGGTGTCGCGCTGCGGCGTGGCGCGTCTGCACACCGGTAAGGTCGACGGTGTAGCGCCCCGCCTACAGGAGCCTGTGATGAAACATCTTGCCCTCGTTGTTGCCGCGTCGCTGGTCACCGTACTCAGCATGCCGATGGCGCATGCGTCGGCACAGGACCAGCACCATCACGACCCGGCGTCGTCAGCCTCGGCTGCGGCACACGCCGCGCCGGTCCCGGCTACGCGCTACACGCCTGATGCGCCGCTGCGCGCAGGCATGCGCAGCGTGCACCAAACCGTGACGGAACTGGCCCACGCCGAGATGGGTCACATGAGCACGGCGATGACCCGCGATCGCGCCACCAGCATCGAGACTGCCGTAGCCACGATGTTCGCCAACTGCAAACTGGAACCCACCCCGGACATTGCACTGCACGGCATCTTGGTGCCCTTGCTGAGCGCGGCACAGGCGCTCAAGGCTGACCCTGCCGACACCGCACATGTCGCGCGCATGCGCGAGGCCATCGCCGCCTATCCGCGCTACTTCGACGATGCAGGTTGGGACGCACCGCCGGAAGACAATGGACAGTGACCACCGCGTCGCGTTTCGTCACGCAAAGGCTGGTTTTGTAGGGCGGGCACCGCCCGCCGCGGTACGCCGGGGCTGAGAAAAGGCCGGCGGGCAGTGCCCGCCCTACGCCCAAAGCCACGCGCAATGCGTCAACCGGCGGGGACCCGCCAGACCCCATCGCGCATGGTCGCGCGCAAGGCCGCATCCCACGGCGCGATGTCGATCTGCTGGCGCGCCAGCCATGACGGATCGAACAGGGTCTCGGCATAGCGCTCGCCACGATCGCACAGCAGCCCGACGATGCTGCCGCGTTCGCCGCGCTCGCGCATGGCGGTAGCCAGGCGCAGGCAGGCCACCAGGTTGGTGCCGGACGATCCGCCGTAGCGGTGGCCGAAAAGCTCATCAAGCATCCACGCCGCGGCGATGGACGCGGTGTCGGGTACCTCGACCACGTAGTCGACCACGCCGAACAGGAAGCACGGTTCCACGCGCGGTCGGCCGATGCCTTCGATCAGCGTCGAGCGGCTGGCGAGCGCGGCGTGGTCGCGCGTGCGCCAGCCATTGGCAAACGCGCTGCCTTCAGGCTCGGCCACGCACAGGCGCGTGTCCAGCCGGCGATAGCGCAGGTAGCGGCCGATGGTCGCCGAGGTGCCGCCGGTTCCCGCGCCGCAGACAATCCACGCCGGCTCGGCCGACGGCTCGCCGGCGAGCTGGCCGATGATGGATTCGGCAATGTTGTTGTTGCCGCGCCAGTCGGTGGCCCGTTCGGCCAGGCCGAACTGGTCCAGATGACAGGCGCCGCGAGCCGCGTGCGCGGCGGCGCGGGCATGCACCTGGCCGGGATCGTCCACCAGGTCGCAAGTGGCGCCCAGCGACTGCACGTCGCGGATCTTGGCCGGCGCGGTGGCCGCTGGCATCACCGCGACAAACGGCAGCCCCAGCAGCCGGGCAAACCACGCCTCGGAAATGGCCGTGCTGCCGGAAGAGGCGTCCACCACGGTCTGCCCTTCGCGCAGCCGGCCGTTGCACAGCGCGTACAGGTACAGCGAGCGCGCCAGGCGATGCTTGAGGCTGCCGGTGGGATGGGAAGC
>JBDTIE010000111.1:0-2003 GCA_039936515.1 Rhodanobacter sp.
CCGCCAGCCACACCCCGGCACCCGAATCATTCGCTACCGTTGCTTCCTTCCGGACCTGGCGGAGTTTGCGAACTATCGTCGCGGGGGGACCGACGGGGCCACCATGGACGTCAAGCGCAATGCTTGCTGGTTTGACTGTTGCGCCGCCGCGAGGGCGTCACAACCGGATATTGGCGGAGAGAGCGGGATTCGAACCCGCGATAGGTTTTACCCTATACACACTTTCCAGGCGTGCTCCTTCAACCACTCGGACACCTCTCCGCATGAACTTCTCGCCGTGCGAAGGCGGGATTGTTCGGCTCATTCTGAGCCTCACCCCTCACTTACGTTCGGGGCCAGCCTGCGGCTGTCCGAATTCGTTCCAGACGAATTCGTCGAACCCGCGACAGGTTTT
The DNA here is from genome assembly GCA_039936515.1 of Rhodanobacter sp. Lineage (GTDB taxonomy): Bacteria > Pseudomonadota > Gammaproteobacteria > Xanthomonadales > Rhodanobacteraceae > Rhodanobacter. Next base: position 395 of record JBDTIE010000111.1, read on the forward strand.
ACCCTATACACAACTCCAGTCCGGGCCAATTCAACCACTCGGACACCTCTCCTCCGTGTGATGAAACCGCCCTTGCCGGATGTAGCTCCCGACAAAGAAGCGGAAGGATAACCGCAGGCATCGATGTCAGCAAGGGATGCGCCCGATCAGCCAGCGTCCGGCCGCGGTGCGTGGGGCTGCGGCAAGGCGATGCGATCCCCCGGCCTGGCCACGCGATACCCGGCACCAGCTAGCGTGGCGCCATCTTCCGCACTGGCGTAGTGATACAGCAACAAGCGCGCGCGCAACGGGTCGGGATATTCACGCGCCAGGTCCGCCAGGCCAGTATGTGACGGGTTGCCGCTGAGCGTGCAGTCGTGGGCCACCAGTTCACCGTGCGCAGCGTGTTCGGCGAGCATTTCCGGGATGGGCCGCGTGTCACCGGTGTAGACAAGGCTGCCGCGCACGGCCAGGCCGAACGAGGTGTCTGGAACGTGGTGGCGGGTGGCAAATACATCGAACCAGCAGTCGTCCAGCCAGAATCCGCGCGTGCACGGCAGCAGCCGGAACGCTTGCCAGAAGTTGACACCGCCCTCGGCCAGCACGCCGGGGTAGTCAGCCACCCGCGCGTGCAGCCACGGCAACACCGCGGCGTGCACGAACAGCTTGGTCCGGCCACGCCACAACGGATCGAACCACAGCCGCGCAAACAGCTGCTCCATGTCGCCAACGTGGTCCAGGTGCGCATGTGTGATGTACACCGCCGCCGGCGGTTCGCCGTAGTCGGACAGATAGCGATCAAGCGTGCCCGGCCCGCAATCGATCAGCAGCAAAGGCGTGCCATCGCGTTCAAGCACTGCCGCGGATGTGCCCAACGCCACTGCGTGCCCTGCTCCGACGCCGAGGAATCGCAGTGTCCAGCTCATGCGCGCCAGCCGTGTGCGTAACCGTCAAGCAAGGGTTGCCAGACAGTCGATGTGAACGCGATATCGCCCTGTGCATCAGCGCCAAGTTTCAGCAGCGAGCGCCGCAGGCGACGCAGGTTGGACTGTCGCCACGCACTTGCTGCCGGACGCAACCGGCCGCGATCGAAGTCGATCAGATACACGCCGCTGGCATTGACCAGGATGTTGTGCGCATTCAAGTCCGCGTGCCAGATCCCGGCACGATGGAAGCGCGCCACGGTCGCGCCCACCGCGTGCAGCAATGGCGCATCCAGCGTACCGGCGTCAATGTGCTGTGCCAGCGTCTGCGCGCCAGGCACGCGGCGGGTGATCAGGCCAGCGGTGTAGAACAAACCCTGGCGGACATAGCTCGCCGCGATCGGCACCGAGGCAGGCAGGTGGAGTGCGGCAATCTGCGCCAGCAGGCGAAACTCCACGAAGCCGCGGGTGCGCGCCTGGCCGGTCCACAGGTAACGGTCACCAAGTACGCCCGCGACCATGCCGCCGCGCCGGTAATGCCGCAACACGCATTCGCCCGCCGGGGTGTCGATGACGGCCACGCCACCGCGGCCGCCGTCCATGGCATGCAACGCGCCGCGTGCGCGCCATGCGGCCGGTTCAAACCATTGCGGACTGATTTGTGCGCACGCCTGCGCATCGAACACAATGGCGCTGGCAGCATCGTT
>JBDTIE010000112.1:0-5252 GCA_039936515.1 Rhodanobacter sp.
GACGCCCGCCAGCGAGCTGCCGCGCCACGTCGGCCACGAGCATCGCGGCCTCGCGCCGCTGCGCGCGCTGTGCGCGCGGCTCAAGGTGCCGACCGAACACGCCGCGCTGGCCGAACTGGTGTGCCGCGAACACTTGAATGCGCATCGCGCGCTGGAGCTGAAGCCCGCCACTGTGCTGAAGCTGCTGACTGCGCTCGATGCACTGCGAAGGCCGCAGCGGCTGGAGCGTTTCCTGGCCGCATGCACCGCAGACAAGCGTGGCCGCCTCGGCCACGAAGGCGACGACTACCCGCAAGCGGCGTACCTGCGCGCCGCACGCGATGCAGCCGCGGCGATCAAGGCGCAACCGTTTGTCGACCGTGGCCTGTCCGGCACGGCGATCGGCGCGGCGATGGACGCGGCAAGGGTGCAGGCTATCAAGGCGCTGGGAATGGGGAGCACCGAATAGGGATGCGGAAAGAGCCGGCATTCGGCAACCCCGCGCCTTCGCAATTCCACCACTGTCCCACTTCCTGCCGACCTGCCCCACAATGCGCAGGGCGACATCCGCTTCGCCGCGTCGCCAGAGAAGCTTCCATCGGAGCCCGCCGTGCCCAACACGTTCAACCCCGTCTCGCCGCTGCGCCAGCGCTTTCGTCCGCTGTGGTGGTTTGCCCTCACCTTCCTGGCCATTGCCTTTGCCACGCGCGTGGTGTTGCTGGTCATGTCGGGGGAGGAGGTGCCGCATACGGCGAGCAACCTGCTGTATGCCTTCGGCGTGGGGTTGGGTTATGACCTGGTGACGCTGCTGTATGTCGGCTGGCCGCTGGTGCTGTTCCTGTGGTTGGTGCCGACCCGACGCGCGGGCGTGTCCGGCATGGCGCAATGGATCGCCTATGTGCTGGTGCTGGTGTTGATCTATGCACTGTGCCTGGCCGCGCTGTACGCCGCCTATCGGGCGCAGGTGCACATGACTTGGCCGATCGTCGTGCTGTTTTTGCTGGCGCTGCCGATTCCGGGTCTGGTCTATGTATCGCGCAGCGGGCAGTGGGCGCTGTACGGCCTGGCGCTACTGCTGATCTATGGCCTGCTGTTTGTCGCCGCCTCGGAGCTGGTGTTCTGGAACGAATTCAGCGTGCGCTTCAATTTCATCGCGGTGGACTATCTGGTCTACACCACCGAGGTGATCGGCAACATCCGCGAGTCGTACCCGGTCGGGCGCTGGCTGGCACTGCTGGTGGCGCTGGCGCTGGTGGTGTTTGCGCTGGGACGGCGCAGCCTGCGTACGCGCGACGGTGGCACGCGGCTGTGGCAGCGCACGCCGCTGGTGCTGGCGTGGCTGGTACTGACTGTGCTGGCGACGGTGTTCGTCAACGCCGGCATGAAGGAGCGCAGCGGCAACAACAACTACGTCAACGAGCTGGCCGGCAACGGCATCTACCAGTTCTTCGCCGCCTTCCGCAGCGGGCACCTGGACTACGCCAAGTTCTACCGCACGCTGCCGGATGACCAGGCGTATCGCCGCGTGCGCGAGCTGTTGCAGACGCCGGATGCGACCTTCATCAACGACGACCCGCGCGACCTGACGCGCGCCATCCGCGGGCGTGGTCCGGAGCGACGGTTGAACGTGGTGCTGATCAGCGTGGAGAGCTTGTCTGCGGACTACCTGGGCGCATTCGGCAACACCGGCGGCATGACCCCGTATCTTGATTCGCTGGCCACGCAGAGTTTGTTCTTTGATCGCCTGTACGCCAACGGCACGCGCACAGTGCGCGGGCTGGAAGCGTTGACGCTGTCGATCCCGCCCACGCCCGGTGACTCGGTGCTCAAGGCCGCGCACAACGAGAACCTGTTTTCGCTGGCCAGCATCTTCAACGACCGCGGCTACCAGTCGGACTTTGTCTACGGCGGCTACGGCCAGTTCGACAACATGAATTATTTCTTCGCCCACAACGGCTACCGCACCGTTGACCGCCGCGACATCCCCAAGACCGCGACGATCCACAGCGAGAATGTGTGGGGCGTGGCCGACGAGGACTTGTACACGCTGGCGCTGGGACAGATGGACCAGATCCACGCCGCAGGCAAGCCGTTTTTCCTGCACATCATGACCACCTCCAACCACCGGCCCTTCACCTTCCCCGCCGGCCGCGTGAGCCTTCCCAATGGCACGCGTCAGGGCGCGGTGGCGTACACCGACTGGTCGATCGGCGACTTCATCAAGCGTGCGCGCGAGAAGTCGTATTTCGACGACACCATCTTTGTCATCACCGCCGACCACTGCGCGTCCAGCGCCGGCAAGACCAGCGTGCCGATCAACCGCTATCACGTGCCGCTGTGGATCTACGCGCCCAAGCACATTGCGCCGCAGCGCGTCGACCGGTTGATGGGCCAGGTGGACATCGCCCCGACCGTGCTCGGCCTGCTCAACTTTAGCTACCGCTCGCGCTTTTTCGGCTACGACCTGCTGCGTCTGGAGCCGGGCCGCGAGCGCGCGTTCCCGGCCACCTATGAGAAGCTCGGCTACCTGCACGATGACGTGCTCACGGTGCTGGAACCGCAGCGCCGGCTGGAGCAGATGACGCCGGACTACGCCACCGGCGACGGCGTGCCACTGGTGCCGCAAAACGCGGCGCTGATCGACGATGCCGCCGCGTACTACCAGGTGGCCAGCGAGCTGTTCAAAAGCGGCGGGATGGCGCGTCGCGCGCAGGACAGCACGCCCGTGACGCCAGAGCCCGCCCCTGCGGCAACCAGCGCCGAGCCGCAACCGCAAACGGTGCCGGTGCCAGTACCGGCCTCAGCGGCGGGAACGCCCTAGCGCAAGCAGCTGCTCCGCGCGCAGCAGCACGTTGCCCAAAGGGGTGTGCAACAACGCAAGGCCGATCGCGATGCCGACCGCGTCGGCCAGCAGATCCAGCACGTCGGCACTGCGTGGCGGATCAAATGCCTGCAGCACCTCCACCAGTGCGCCGTAGACCAGGCAACCGGAAGCGGCGATCAGGCGATCGCGGCGCTGCCGGAAGACGTTGCCCCACCAGCCCATGAGGCCGGCAAAGCCCACCGCGTGCAACACCTTGTCGCCACCACGGAAATTGAGCTGCAGGTCCGGGTCTGGTTCCAGCGCGATGTACAGGCCGCACAGCATCAGCACGATGCCCGCGGCAATCCACCACCATTGCAGGCGCAGCCGTCCGGACGCCTGGACGTCCATCACAGGCGTCCGCGCATGTCGGCATCGTGCAAACCCGCCGGCAGCGACAGCTCGGCCATATCGCGTGCAAACAGCATGGCCTGGAAGCGCTCGCCCATCGCCTCGGGCAACATCAGCCGCTTGACCTGCTGGGCGACCTGCTGACGCGCCAGGTCGTCGGTCCGCGTCGCTTGCTCGCGGGCAAACACTTCCTGCAACCCCGCGCCAATCAGGAATTGTGCCTGCGACCAGTAGCCGGCGACCTGGAACCCGGCGTGGCTGCCGGCTTCGGCCAGTGCGGTGAAGTCGACCGAGGCAGTCAGGTCGTTCAAGCCCGGCAGCCAAAGCGGATCGGCGTGTGCGTGCTGCCGATAGTGCGCCATCAGCGTGCCGTCATCGCGCTCAGGCAAGTAGAACTCCCCGCGCACGTAGCCGTAATCGACAAACAACATGAGCCCGCGGCGCAACGTGCCGGCGACCGCATCCACCCAGTACGGCAATTGCGGCAGCACTTCGGAGCGGTAACCCTCGGGCAGGCTGGCGCCGAGACTGCGCTCAATGCGGCGCACGGCGCCGGTCACCAGCGCGTCCGCCGGACGGTCGACGCGGCGCACGTTGCCTTCGCCGTCCAGCGCGACGTGTTCTTCGTAAACCTCGCCAGCATGCAGCGTGAAGCGCGTTGCCGGCAGCGCGTCGATCACTTCGTTGGCAAACAGCACGCCGTGCCAGTCCTGCTCGGGTGGCCGTTCAAGCCATTGCACGCGGCCAAAAAGCGCTGGTGCCAGGTTGGCATGCAGGCGCTCGCGCTGGCGCTCGCGCAGGTCGGCGCTGGGCTCCAGGATCAGGTAGCTGCGCGGCAATGTGCCAGCTTGCGCCAAGGCATCCAGCGCCACTTCGGCAAACGCGCCGCTGCCGCCGCCCAATTCCAGGAAATCCGCGTCCGCACCCAGTGCAGACAGCGTCGGCTGCAACGCATTGACCACGCAGCGGGCGAAGATGCCGCCCAGCTCCGGTGCGGTGACAAAGTCGCCGTCCGCGCCGAACTTGGTGCGCCCGGCGCTGTAATAACCCAGCCCCGGCGCGTACAGGCAGCGCTCCATGTATTGCGCAAACGGCAGCGGCCCGCGGGCGGTGATCAACTCTCGCAACATCACCAGCACGCGTGCGGCATGCGCCAGTTCATCGGCATCAGGTTCGGGCAGGCGCGATGGCATAAGCGTTCGACAGGCAGAAAGGGCGAATCATAACGGGTGAACATTCAGCCCATGCCGCGAGCGGCGTGGTGTTGACGTCGCCAGACCGCGTAGGGCGGGCACTGCCCGCCGTTGTTGACGCATGATGCGCAACACGTTGCAAAAGCCGGCGGGCGGTGCCCGCCCTGCGCGATTGCGGCGTAGCTGGTCAAAAATCCTTTTGCACGCCCAGGTACACGCCGCGGCGTGGCCCGAACTGCGGGGCGCCTACGCCGATGCCGCTGCCGTCGCGCAGTTCGTATGTGCGATCCAGCGCGTTGATCAGCGTCAGGCGTGCGTGCAGCTTGCCGAAACGGTCGAGCATGAAGTCGCGGGACAGGGTGAGATTGAGCTGGAAATAGGCCGGCAGCGAAGCGCCATTGGGCACCGCGCCATCCTTGCGCAGGCCGCTGCCGAACAGGTAGTCCGCGCCCAATTTGGTGCGGTCGTCCAGCGCGTAGGTGATGCCGGCGGAGGACGTGAGCCTCTGGTCGTGGTCGAGAAAGATCCAGTGGTCATTGACCCAGGCCAGGTCGTCGGCGGCAAAGTTGTACTGGCTGGTGATGATGCGCTTGCCGATGGCCTGGCCCAGCGAGGCGTTGAAGTACGCCGACAGCGGCCCCTGGGCGTAGTTGACGGTGAATTCCACGCCCTTCACCGCGCCGACGGCGTAGTTGAACGTGGAATACACCAGCGCAGAACCGAACTGGCCTTCGTCCTGCAGGCGCCGCACCTTGCGGTAGTACGCATCCACACCGACGGTCCAGGCCGGACCCAGATCCTGGGATAAACCCACGTCGAAATAGTCGGAGCGCTCGGCCAACGGCACGTTGTTGCCCTGGTCGTCG
>JBDTIE010000113.1:0-4614 GCA_039936515.1 Rhodanobacter sp.
GGCAGCCCCAAGCGGCGCGAGATCGGTCATGGCCGCCTGGCCAAGCGCGGCGTGCTGGCGGTCAAGCCGAGCATTGCCGAGTTCCCGTACGTGATCCGCGTGGTGTCGGAGATCACCGAGTCCAACGGCTCCTCGTCGATGGCCTCGGTTTGCGGCTCGTCGCTGGCGATGATGGATGCCGGCGTACCGCTGAAGTCGCCGGTGGCCGGTATTGCCATGGGCCTGGTCAAGGAAGGCGACGATTTTGTCGTGCTTACCGACATCCTTGGTGACGAGGACCATCTGGGCGACATGGACTTCAAGGTCGCCGGTACCGCCGACGGCGTGTCGGCGCTGCAGATGGACATCAAGATCGATGGCATCACCGAGGAAATCATGCGCACGGCGCTGGCCCAGGCCAAGCGTGGTCGCCTGCACATCCTGGACGAAATGGCCAAGTGCCTGACCTCCGCGCGCTCGGAGATGAGTGAATACGCCCCGCGCCTGCTGACGATCAAGATCCACCCGGACAAGATCCGTGAAGTCATCGGCAAGGGCGGCGCGACCATCCGTTCGATCACCGAAGAGACCGGTTGCACCATCGACATCAACGATGACGGCACGGTCATCGTCGCCTCGGTCAACCGCGAGGCGGCCGAAGCGGCCAAGAAGCGCATCGAGCAGATCGTTTCCGACGTCGAGCCGGGCCGCATCTATGAGGGCAAGGTCGCCAAGCTCATGGACTTCGGCGCGTTCGTCACCATCATGCCGGGCAAGGATGGGCTGGTGCACGTTTCGCAGATTTCCGACGAGCGGGTGGAGAAGGTGTCCGACAAGCTCAAGGAAGGCGACATCGTCAAGGTCAAGGTGCTGGAAGTGGACAAGCAAGGCCGTATTCGCCTGTCGATGAAAGCCGTGACAGCCGAGGAAGCTGCCAGCGTCTGATTGCTGGCGCCGCGGAACAACGCCAAGGCCCGGCTCGTTGCCGGGCCTTGTGCGTTGTGAGCGCGACAAAAGCCCAAGGTGGCTTTTGCTAGGATGGTGGGCATTCGTTGCGGGAGTAGTTCATGGCCGATTCGACGTCCGACTTCATGCAGGACTACCAGGCGCTGGCACGCCAGTCGTGGGATGGGTGGTTGCGCCAGATGCAGGCGGCTGCGCCGGCACAGGCCCCGTCGCCGTTCGGCGGCGCCGCGAGCTTCGGCGGCGATGCCATCGAGCGCACGCTGGACGGGCTCAAGGGCTACATGCAGTGGATGCAGGGCGCCACGGCCGCGCCCGCTCCGGCGGCGGACTGGCAGCAGCAATTGCAGCAATGGTTTGGTGGCGGCGCGGCACCTTTTGCGCAGGCGTTCGGAAGCATCGACAGTGCCGGCGCGCAGGGCTTTGTGCGCCAGTGGCAGGATTGGCTGCGCAACGCCGGAAGCACGTTGGGTGTCCCCAGCCCGGCGGCGTCGCCTACGCCCGCCTTTGGCATGGATCGCGAACAGCACATGCAACAGCAGGCACTGGCGCAGGCAATGCTGGCGGCGGTGCAGGCATTGGGCGCTTACCAGGCATTGCTCCAGCGCGCCAATGCGCAGGGCCTGGAACGCTTGCAGGACAAGCTCGCCGAGCATTCGCAGCCGGGCCGGCAGATCGATTCGCTCAAGGCCCTGTATGACCTGTGGGTCGACGCCAGCGAAGAGGCCTACGCGCAGATTGCGCTGACCGACGAGTTCCGCCACGCCTACGGCGAGATGGTCAACGCGCAGATGCAGGTGCGCCAGCTCCAGCAAAAGCAGACTGAAGCGATGTGCCAGCAAATGGGCGTGCCCACGCGCAGTGAAGTGTCCAGCCTGGGCGAGCGGCTGCAGGCTTTGCGCCGCGAATTGCGCTCCAGCGGCAGCACCGAAAGCGGCACGACGGACGAGATAAGGGACTTGCGTCGTGAGGTCGCGGCGTTGAAGCGTCAACTTGGTGCGCAGGCGAGTGCCGAGCCGTCCACGCGCAAGCGCGTGGCGAAGCGGGCATCGCCGGCGGCAAGCAAGCGTGCCGTCGCCAAGGCCACGAAATCGGCGGCGCCGCGCAAGCGCAAGGCCGCGCCGGCAGCATCAGCATCAAGCAAGCGTGCGCAGCCGGCCGCCGCCAAGACGCGCAGCACCCCGCGCAAGCGTAAATAAGGAGCGCCCATGTACACCCCATTGCGCATCGACCCGACCCGTATGCTGGGCGAAATCACCACCTTCCAGCGCAAGCTGGCCGCCGGCATGAGCCATCTGCGTGGCATGCGCGAGCCGGAGTATGCCAATACCCCGCGCGAGCTGGTGTACAGCGAGGACAAGCTCAAGGTCTGGCACTTCACCGGCAGCAAGCCGACCGCCAAGACGCCGATCCTCATTGTTTACGCACTCGTCAACACGGTGTGGATGACCGACCTGCAGAGCGATCGCTCCATGGTCCGCAACCTGCTCGAACAGGGCGAGGACGTGTACCTGATCGACTGGGGTTACCCCGACGGCGCCGACCGCTGGCTGACGCTGGACGATTACATCAACGGCTATCTCGATCGCTGCGTGGATGTGGTGCGCGATCGTCACAACCTCAAGGCCATCAACCTGCTCGGCATTTGCCAGGGCGGCGCATTCTCGCTGTGCTACACGGCACTGCACGCGGACAAGGTGAAAAACCTGATCACCATGGTCACGCCGGTGGATTTCCACACCCCGGACAACATGTTGTCCAACTGGTGTCGCGATATGGACGTGGACCTGTTCGTCGACACCATGGGCAACGTGCCGGCGGCGCTGATGAACTACGTCTACCTGACGTTGAAACCCCTGCGCTTGAACCAGCAGAAGTACATCGGCATGGTCGATATCCTCGACAACCCGGCCGAGCTTGAGAACTTCCTGCGCATGGAGCGCTGGATCTTCGACTCGCCTGACCAGGCCGGTGAAGCGTTCCGCCAGTTCATCAAGGATTTCTACCAAGGCAACAAGCTGGTCAAGGGCACGCTGACCATTGGCGGCAAGCCGGTGGACCTGGGCCTGATCATGCAACCGGTGCTCAACATCTTCGCCGAGCAGGACCACCTGGTCCCGCCCGATGCCTCGCGTGCGCTGGGCAAGCACGTGGGCACTAGCGACTACACGCAACTCGCGTTCAAGGGCGGCCACATCGGCATCTACGTCTCCGGTCGCGCGCAACGCGAAGTACCGCCTGCGATCCACCAATGGCTGCGCGACCGCGCCTGAACGCATACGAATGGACTACGACCGCTACGACCGCATTCGCGCGGTGCAATGGCGCGGTGATCACCTGCGCCTGTTGGACCAGCGCCTGCTGCCGGGCGCGGAAAGCTGGATCGACTGCCGCACCGTCACGCAGGTGACCGAAGCCATACGCGACCTGGCCGTGCGCGGCGCGCCGGCAATCGGCATCGCCGCGGCCTGGGGCGTGGCCCTGGCCGCGCGGCATGGGGAATCCATGGCCGAGGCAATGCGCACGTTGCGTGGCGCGCGGCCGACGGCAGTCAACCTGATGTGGGCGCTCGACCGCATGCAGCGCCGCGTCGACGCCGGCGCGGATGTGCAGGCGCTGGAACGCGAGGCGCAAGCCATCCAGGATGAGGACCTGGCCGCCAACCGGCACATGGGTGAACTGGGCGCAGGGTTGATCGCAGCGGGCTCGGGCGTGCTTACCCATTGCAACACCGGCTCCCTGGCGACCGCCGGCTTCGGCACCGCGCTGGGCGTCATCCGTGCAGGCGTTGCCGCCGGCAGGATCGACCGGGTCTTTGCCTGCGAAACCCGGCCCTGGCTGCAAGGCGCGCGTCTGACCATGTGGGAATTGATGCGCGACGGCATCCCGGCGCAGCTGATCGCCGACTCGGCCGCCTCGCACCTGATGAAGGGCGGGGCGGTGCAGTGGGTGATCGTCGGCGCCGATCGCATCGCCGCCAACGGTGACACCGCCAACAAGATCGGCACCTACCAGCTGGCGGTGGCGGCGAAGTACCATGGCGTGAAGTTCATGGTGGTGGCGCCATCGTCCACCGTGGACATGGCCACGGCCAGTGGCGAGGACATCGACATTGAACTGCGTTCTGCCGACGAACTCCTCAGCGCCGCGGGAGTGCGCACCGCGGTTGCCGGCGCCCAGGCGTGGAACCCGGTGTTCGACGTGGCACCGGCGGAGTTGATCGATGTGATCGTTACCGAGCGGGGGCTGATCGAGCATCCGGGCACGGTCGCGATGCAGGCGATGTTCGGCTTCTGAACACGCGCCCGGCGCGCGCCGGGCGCCGCATGCCGCGGTGGAAATCGCTTGAATCGCGGGCAGTTGTGTGTTCGCCGCGCGGTTAGGCAAAGCGCGCGCGGGGCAGCTTCCGCACAGCTGGATCACCGCCGCCAAAGTACGCGCGCAAGTCGTTGAATCGCAAGCACTAAATACTGCCATTTCGGGCGCTTTCGTGCTACACTTTGCAGGTTGTTTTCGGGGCGCTTGCGCATGCGCTTGAGGCGTCGCGCAGCGCCCTTTTTTTGCTTGCAAGGAACCCGTTTGATGGCAGAGCTCGCCAACGAAATCATCCACGTCAACATCGAAGACGAGATGCGCCAGAGCTACCTCGATTACGCCATGAGCGTGATCGTC
>JBDTIE010000114.1:0-7553 GCA_039936515.1 Rhodanobacter sp.
GAGCCGCAGCCAAGCAAGGCCATCATGCTCGCCTTGCTCGACCACTTTGAAGTCCTTGTCCATCTGCTTGAGGTCGGTCAGAACGGTAAGCGGGCTGTGCGACTCCTCGCTGCTCTGGACGCGCACGGTCACCTGCTCCAGCTCCGGGTCGTACATCCACACGCGGGCGCCGTCGGCGACGATGGTCTGCTTGTATGGCGTGGTGGTGTTCCAGCGAAACTGCCGTGGCGCCTCCAGCGCCAGCGTGCCGGCGCTGACTTTGCTGGCGCTGCCGTTGATGTCGGTCAGGGTCTGTTCGAAGTGCCCGGTGAGCGAATGCAAGCCCGTGGCAAATGTGTCCAGGCGCGCGCGCGCGGTGTCAGCGGCAGCGCTGCACGTACCTGCGGCGAAGAACAGAACGGCGGCGGTCAACACAACAGCAAGACGTTTCATCGGATCATCCGGCGGCAGGCGGTGGCTATGAAGTGTGGCCGGAACTGTCTTAACCCAAGCAGTTCCCGAAAGGCGGCACATTGTAGGGCGGGCACGGTCCGCCAGCTTTTGATGGCGATGACAGGAGTGATGGCGACGGCAGGAGACGCGCGGCGGGCAGTGCCCGCCCTGCGCGTCGCGAAACGCGTGGGCGCGGATCAATCGCGCGGTGGCGGTGGTGCCAGCACTTCGCGGTTGCCGTTGTGCTGCGGGGCGCTGACCACGCCGTCGGCCTCCATCTGCTCGACCAGCCGCGCGGCGCGGTTGTAGCCGATGCGCAAGTGCCGTTGCACGCCGGAAATCGACGCCCGACGGGTCTGCGTGACGACGGCCACGGCCTTGTCGTACAGCACGGTTTCCGCATCGCCGCCACCCTCCTCGCCATCCAGCGGCAGGCCGGCATCGTTGATGAACTTGCCGTCGCTGGTGGCCTGCACTTCTTCCAGCACGCCGGGCACATAGTTGGGTGCCCCCTGGGACTTGAGCCAGGTAACCACGTTGTGCACCTCGTGGTCGTCGACGAATGCGCCATGCACGCGCTCGGGCGTGGCGGTGCCCGGCGGCAGATAGAGCATGTCGCCGTTGCCAAGCAAAGTCTCGGCGCCGGACTGGTCAAGGATGGTGCGCGAGTCGATCTTGCTCGACACCTGGAAGGCGATGCGCGTGGGGATGTTGGCCTTGATCAGGCCCGTGATCACGTCCACCGATGGGCGCTGCGTGGCCAGGATCAGGTGGACGCCGGCGGCACGCGCCTTTTGCGCCAGGCGCGCGATCAACTCCTCCACCTTCTTGCCGACGATCATCATCATGTCGGCGAACTCGTCGATGATGATCACTATGTACGGCAGCGGCTCCAGTGGTTCGGCGGCGAGGTTGGGCATTTCCGGATTGGGCCGGAACAGCGGATCCAGCAGCGGCTGGCCGGCGTTGTCCGCGTCGCGCACCTTCTTGTTGAAGCCCGACAGGTTGCGCACGCCGACGGCTGCCATGAGCTTGTAACGCCGCTCCATCTCCGCCACGCACCAGCGCAGGGCGTTGGCCGCCTCCTTCATGTCGGTGACCACCGGCGCCAGCAGGTGCGGGATGCCTTCGTAGACCGACAGCTCCAGCATCTTCGGGTCGATCATGATCATGCGCACGTCGCTGGCGCTGGACTTGTACAGCAGCGACAGCACCATGGCGTTGACCGCCACCGACTTGCCCGAGCCGGTGGTGCCGGCGACCAGCAGATGCGGCATCTTGGCCAGGTCCACGACCACCGGCTTGCCACCGATGTCCTTGCCCAGCGCCAGCGCCAGCGGGGATTTCTGCTGGTCGTACTTGTCCGAACGCAGGATCTCCGACAGGTAGACGATCTGCTTGCGGGTGTTGGGGATCTCCAGCCCGATGACGTTCTTGCCCGGGATCACGTCCACCACGCGCACACTGACCACCGATAATCCGCGCGCAATGTCCTTGTCCAGACTCGACACCTGCGAGCCGCGGATGCCGGCGGCCGGCTCCAGCTCGAAGCGGGTGATCACCGGCCCCGGATACACGCCAACCACCTTGGTCTCGATGCGGAAGTCGCGCAGTTTCAGCTCCACCTGGCGTGAGAGCACCTCCAGCGTTTCCTCCGAATAGCCGACCGCCTGCTCCGGCGCCTCGTCCAGCAGCGACAGCGGCGGACGTTCACCCGGCGTGGCGGCGCCCACGAACAGCGGGATTTGCGTCTCCAGTTTGGCGCGCTCGCTCTTCTTGACCGGCGCCGGCGGCGCCTCGATGCGCACCGGCTCGCGTCCGGCCTGGCGCACCGCATCGGTCTTCTTGACCACCTCGCGGCGCGCGCGCTCCTGGTGCGCAGCCAGTGCCACCGGCGCTTCGCGCATCTTGCCGCGTGTCCACGCGGTCAGGCGCAGCACGCCCTGCCCGGTCCAGTCCATCACCTTGAACCACGACAGGCCCGTGGCCAACGTAACCGCAACCAGGAACATCGCCAGCAGCAGCAGCGGCGCCCCCTTGGCGCCAAAGGCGGTGAGCAGACCGTTGCCCACCCACATGCCGACGATGCCGCCCACGCCCTGCGGCAGGATGGGCTCGTCATGAAAGTTGAGATACAGCAGCGCCGGACCGGTAATGAAGAAGAACACCCAGCCAATCAAGCGCAGCGACGGTTCCCATGGCCGCGCAATGCGCTCTCCGCGCTGACGCAACACCTGCATTCCCAGCACCAGCAACAGCAGCGGGAAGCAATACGCCGCCAGGCCAAAGATGTAACGCAGCAGGTTGGCGATATTGGCGCCGACCTTGCCGCCGAGATTGCGCGCTTCTTCCAGGTTGCCGACATGTCCCCAGCTTGGATCCTGGTCGTTGTAGCTGAACAGGCACACCAGCAGGTACAGCGCCAGAGGCACCAGCAGCAGCGCGCCGGCTTCGCGCAGGCGGCGCACGGTCTCGGCGTCGAGCGCAGGCTTTGGCGGCTGCCGGCCGTTATGTCGTGGATTCGCGCTGCGGGCCAAACGGGTGGTCTCCTTATATCCAGCCAAGGTTAGAGCATACCTTTGGCGAAAGGGCATGCCGCGATCACGCGCCGCGACCGGCCAAGCTTGAATCGGACCGGCGGATTCCCCATTCTCTGTGGGTCATACCCTCGCCGCGCCGCGGCGACCGCATCCCCGCTTGCCAAGGACCACGATGAGTATCAAACACAGCCGCCTGTTGATTCTGGGGTCGGGCCCCGCCGGCTATACCGCTGCAGTCTACGCGGCACGCGCCAACCTCAAGCCGGTGATGATCACCGGCATGCAGCAGGGCGGGCAATTGATGACCACCACCGACGTGGACAACTGGCCAGGCGACGTGGAAGGCCTGCAGGGCCCGGGGCTGATGCAGCGCATGGCCGAGCACGCCGAGCGCTTCCATACCGAGATGATCTTCGATCACATCCACACCGTGGACCTGAAGCAGCGGCCGTTCCGCATGTCCGGCGACTCTGGCGAATACACCGCCGACGCGCTGATCATCGCCACTGGCGCCACCGCCAAATACCTGGGCATCGCCAGCGAGGAAAAGTACAAGGGCAAGGGCGTGTCGGCTTGCGCGACCTGCGATGGCTTCTTCTTCCGCGACCAGGACGTAGTGGTGATTGGCGGCGGCAATACCGCGGTCGAGGAAGCGCTGTACCTGGCCAACATCGGCCGCAAGGTGTACCTGGTGCACCGCCGCGACCAGCTGCGGGCCGAGAAGATCATGCAGGACAAATTGTTCGAGAAGGCCGCCGCCGGCAAGATCGAACTGGTATGGAACCACACCATCGACGAGGTGCTGGGCGACGACACCGGAGTGACCGGCGTGCGCGTGAGGGACGTCAACTCCGGCGCCACGCGCGACATCGTGGCCACCGGCTTCTTCGTGGCCATCGGCCATACCCCCAACACCGGGATCTTCGCCGGCCAGCTGGACATGCGCGACGGCTACATCAAGATCCACTCCGGCCTGGACGGCATGGCGACGATGACCTCGGTACCGGGCGTGTTTGCCGCCGGCGACGTAGCCGACCACGTCTATCGGCAGGCGGTGACCTCCGCCGGCTTCGGCTGCATGGCCGCGCTCGACGCCGAGCGCTGGCTGGACCAGCAGACACCGGCGGCCTGACGCATACGTTGCAGCAGCTCGCTTGCGGGCTCCTGCAAGCAGGCCACACTTACCGTGCAAACCATCCGCTTCCACGCCGCCATTGCCGAACTGCCAGCTGCGGCGTGGGACGCGCTGCGTCGGGACAGCAACCCGTTCGTGGCACACGCGTTCCTGCACGCGCTGGAAGCGAACGACTGCGTGCGCGCGCGGTGGGGCTGGCAGCCGCACCACCTCTCCATCCACGACGATGGCAAACTTCTCGCGGCCGCGCCGCTGTACCTGAAGACCAACTCGCACGGCGAGTATGTATTCGATTTTTCCTGGGCCAGCGCATGGCAGCATGCCGGTGGCACGTACTATCCCAAGCTGCTCAACGCCGTGCCGTATTCACCGGTACCCGGCCCGCGCCTGTTGGCTGGCGACAACGCGCACACCAGCGCACTCAAGGTCGCGCTGGTCAGCGCCATGCGCGGCGAGGCCACGCGGCTGGGGCTATCCTCGGTGCATGCCGATTTCCTGCAGCGGGACGACCTGCCGGCTTTTGTGGCTGATGCTGCCGGCCACTGGCTGCAGCGATCAGACATCCAGTTCCACTGGCACAACCACGGCTACGCACACTTCCCCGCGTTCCTGGCCACGCTGGCGCACAAGAAGCGCAAGAACATCCTGCGCGAGCGCGAGCAAGTGGCCGCCAGCGGCCTGGCCATCGAGTGGCGCGATGGCCACAGCCTGGACGCTGACGAATGGCAACGCGTGCACGACCTGTACGCGCACACCTTCGACACCAAGGGCAATCGTGCGACGTTGACCACCGGCTTCTTCCGCTCGCTGGGTCAATTGCCGCTGGGCACACAACTGGCGCTGGCCCGGCGCGACGGCGTGATTGTCGCCATGGCGTTGTTCCTGCGCAGCGACGCGGTGCTGTACGGCCGCTACTGGGGCGCCATGGTCGACCAACCCGGTTTGCATTTCGAGCTGTGTTATTACCGCGGGATCGCGTACGCCATTGCGCAGCAGCTGGATCGCTTCGAGCCCGGTGCGCAGGGCGAGCACAAGCTGGCACGCGGTTTCCTGCCCACGCGGACGCACTCGCGCCACTACCTGGCGAACCCGGCATTTCGCGATGCAGTAGCCGCGGCACTGCGGCAGGAATCGGCCGCCGTGGACGACTATGCGTGCGTGCTGACCAGCCACAGTCCATACGCCCTGCGCGAGGACGTGCCAACGTGATCCGCCTGCCGCTGCTGGACGCCGACGATTGCGGCCACTTCCCCGCGCCCGACTGCGCGCTGGTCGAACCCAACGGCCTGCTGGCTTTTGGTGGTGACCTTTCGCCGGCTCGCCTGCTGGCCGCTTACGGCAATGGCATCTTTCCCTGGTTCAGCGCCGGCGAACCGATCCTGTGGTGGTCCCCCGACCCACGCTGCGTGTTCGACACCGCCACGCTGCGACCCAACCGCAGCCTGCGCCGCGCGTTGCGCGGCAGCAGTTGGCAGATCACCGTTGATCGCGCGTTTGGCCGGGTGATCCGCGCCTGTGCCGCACCACGCGTGGACCACGCCGGTACCTGGATCACCACCGACATGATCGACGCCTACGCGGCCCTGCACCGGCTGGGCCACGCGCACAGCGTGGAGGTCTGGGACGGCGAGGATCTGGTCGGCGGGCTCTATGGCATCGGCATCGGTCACCTGTTCTGCGGCGAGTCCATGTTCAGTGCGCTACCGGGCGGATCCAAGGTGGCGCTCATGGCGCTGGCCCACTGGCTGCGGCAATGGGGCTGCCCGATGCTGGACGCACAGGTGGTCAACCCGCACTTGCTGGGCCTGGGTGCGATCGAAACTCCGCGATCGCGGTTTGTGGCCGAGGCACGGCTGCTGGCAACGCGACCATTTGATGCCGGTGCATGGCGGATGCTCGCGCCGCTGCCGGCGACCGCGTTGCTCGACTAGGCCGGTTGCTGCCCGATCGCAACCAGAGGTTTTGCGCGCCGCAGGTGCAAGAGGGCTGACGTCAAACGCGCAAGCCACGCCCGCCCGTCAGCGGACACCGAAACCGATCATCCGCCGCGGGCGACGTACTTGCTTTCGACGTAGCGATCCAGAATGTCGACGAATTCACTGGCGATGTTGTCGCCGCGCAGGGTCATGGCCTTTTCGCCGTCGATGAAGACCGGGGCGGCCGGGGCCTCGCCGTTGCCCGGCAGGGAAATGCCGATGTTGGCGTGGCGCGATTCGCCGGGGCCGTTGACGATGCAGCCCATCACCGCCAGCGTCAGGTTTTCCACGCCGTCGTATTTGACCCGCCACAGCGGCATCTGTTCGCGCACATGCTCTTGCACGGTCTTGGCCAGCACCTGGAAGAACTCGCTGGTGGTGCGTCCGCAGCCGGGGCAAGCGGTGACCAGCGGCGAGAACGCGCGCAGGCCCATCGTCTGCAGCAACTCCTGAGCCACTATTACCTCGCCGGTGCGCGGCGCACCGGGTTCGGGCGTAAGCGAGATGCGGATGGTGTCGCCAATGCCTTCCTGCAGCAGTACCGCCAGCGCAGCGCTGGAGGCGGCGATGCCCTTCGATCCCATGCCGGCCTCGGTCAGGCCCAGGTGCAGCGCGTAGTCGCAACGCGCCGCCAGGTCACGATAAACGGCGATCAACTCCTGCACGCCGGAGACCTTGCACGACAGGATGATGTGGTCGCGCGCCATGCCCAGCGTCTCGGCCCGCGCCGCGGAGTCCAGCGCCGAGCGGATCAGCGCCTCGCGCGCGACGGCGCCGGCGCTCCACGGCTGTTCGCGCTGCGCGTTCTCGTCCATCAACGCGGCCAGCATGCCCTGATCCAGCGAGCCCCAGTTGACGCCGATACGCACGGGTTTGTCGTGGCGCAGCGCGATGTCGATAATTTGCGCGAACTGGCTTTCGTGCTTGGCACCGAAACCGACGTTGCCCGGATTGATGCGGTATTTGGCCAGCAAGCGCGCACACGCCGGCTCTCGCGCCAGCAACTGATGGCCGTTGTAGTGAAAGTCACCCACGATCGGCACACGCACGCCCATCATGTCCAGCCGCTCCACGATGTGCGGCACAGCGGCGGCGGCGGCTGGCGTGTTGACGGTGATGCGCACCAACTCGGAGCCGGCCCGGGCCAGCTCGGCAACTTGCCTGGCCGTGCCAGCCGCATCTTCGGTGTCGGTGTTGGTCATCGACTGCACGACGACCGGCGCACCGCCCCCGACGCGCACCTTGCCGACCATCACCCCGACACTCGTCCGGCGTTCCATCGGTCCGGCGGCACGAGGTTCCTGTGCGGCAATCACGCTCATCAGACCAGACCCGCAGGCAAGCCGCGCGGAGGCGCGGCGACCGGGCAAGAATAACCGATTGCCTTCGTTGCCTTGGCGGCGCCGCGCCGCAGTAACGTAGGGCGGGCACCGCCCGCCAGCACTTCCGCCGATGGGAAGGATCGCAAGA
>JBDTIE010000115.1:0-9405 GCA_039936515.1 Rhodanobacter sp.
TTGCCGCCGGCGGCGATCTCGCGCGCTTTGTCCACTGCGATGTGGTACGGCATGATCAGCGGCGTGGCGGGGCTGATCTTGACGCGCGAACGCACCTCCACGCCATTGGCCTCCAGATCGGCGATCTCGCTCATCAACGCCGCCGGCGACAGCACCACGCCGTTGCCGATCAGGCACAACGCGTCGTCGCGCAAGATGCCCGAGGGAATCAGGTGCAGCACGGTCTTCTTGCCCTTGATCACCAGCGTGTGGCCAGCGTTGTGGCCGCCCTGGAAGCGCGCCACCGCGCTGACCCGCTCGGTCAACAGGTCGACGATCTTGCCCTTGCCCTCATCGCCCCACTGCGCACCCAGGATGACGACTGACTTGCCCATGATCTGCTCGCTCGCTATGTGTTTGTGATCGGCTCGCGCCGTGGCGCAGGCACGTCGCGCCGTGGCGCGATTGCGGTATCAGTGCCTGGCGGCGTCATCGTTGAAGTAACGCAAAAACTCCGAATCAGGCTTGAGCACCAGTACGCCCTTGCCGTCGGAGAAGGATTTGCGGTACGCGGCCATGCTGCGATAGAACGCGAAGAAATCCTCATCCTGGCCGTACGCGGCCGCGTAGATGGCGGCAGCTTGCGCGTCGCCTTCGCCGCGGATCGTGGCAGCGTCACGCACGGCATTGGCACGCAGAACCTGACCTTGGCGATCGGCATCGGCCTGGATCTTTTCGCCCGCCTCCTGGCCGGTGAAACGCAGTTCGTTGGCCAGTTGCAGGCGCTCGGCGCGCATGCGCTTGTAGACTGATTCGCTCACTTCGTCAGGCAGGTCGATGCGCTTGATGCGCACATCCACCACGGCGATACCGAGGTTCTTGCGTGACGAGGCATCGGTCAGGTTGCGCACCCGGTCGGTAATGTCGGTACGTCCGCCGGCGATCAGGTCCTGCAACGTGCGCGCGTTGAACTCGAAGCGCAGCGCGTCCTTGACGATCGGCGTCAGTCGCTGCGCTGCCTGCAGCTGGTCGCCACCGGTGGCGCGGTAGTACATCGCGTTGTCGGCGATGCGCCACTTGACGTAGAAGTCGACGTTGACGCTCTTCTTCTCGGAGGTGAAGTAACGCTCCGGCTGCGCGTCCAGCGACAGGATGCGGTTGTCAAAGTGCATCACCTGCTGCGCCACGGGAATCTTGAAGTGCAGGCCCGGCTTGTAATCGGTGCGCACGATGCGGCCAAACTGCAGCAGCAGCGCGTTCTGCCCCTCGCTGACCACGAACATGCTGTTGAGGCCAAGCAGCACCAGCGCCACGGCCAGTACAGCGGAAGCGATCTTGATCATGGCTGCTGCCCCTTGTTGCTGGCGCTGTCATCGGCCGGCGCAACGATGGCGGTGGTGGTGGCCTGGTTGCCCGCCGACGTTGTTGGCGTGGCCGCCGCCACGCCGGGCAGGTTGATGATGTTGCGGCCACCGGTGCTGTCGATCACCTTGCGGTTGTCCGCCATCACCTGCTCCATTGTCTCCAGCCACAGGCGGCGACGGGTGACCTGCGGCGCGGCCTTGTATTCCTTCAGCAACAGGTTGAACTGCGCGGTGTCGCCGGTGGCCCGCGCGATACGCTCGGCCTGGTAACCGGCAGCCTCTGCGGCGATGCGCGATGCCTCGCCGCGTGCCACCGGAACCACCTTGTTGGCATAGGCCAACGCCGCATTTTCGATGCTCTGCTTGTCCTCGCGCGCGTTGTTGACGTCGTCGAACGCGTCCTTCACCTCCTTTGGCGGTGACACGTTCTGGAAGCTGACCTCGGTCACGCGCAGGCCGGAGTTGTACCCGTCCAGCGTCTTTTGCAGGACCGCTTGTGCCTGGCTGACCAGCGTGGCGCCTTCACCGGAGAGGATCTGGTCCATGTCGCTGCTGCCGATCACCGCGCGCACCGCCGCCTCGGCGGCCGCATGCGTGGTCTCGTCCGGCTCGTTCAGCGAGAACAGGTACTTGCGCGGATCATCCACCTGGTATTGCACGGTGAAGTCCACCGCCAGGATGTTCTCGTCTCGGGTCAGCAGGATCACGTTGTCGGTCACCGAGCGAACGCGCGTAGCGTCCACCTTGGTAACCGACTCGATCGGCTGCGGCAGCTTCAGATGGAAGCCAGGCGACAAAGTGCGCGAATACTGGCCGAAGCGCAGCACCACGCCCGCCTGCCGCGCGTTGACGATGGTGTAGCTGCTGAACAACAACGCCAGCACCACCACCACCACCACGATCACCGCAATGTTGCCAGGGCCGCGGCCAAGCCGGTTGAACCGCGTCTGCAGGTCGCGCAGCCATTTGTCCAACGCCGGCTTGCCGCCGGGCTTGCGATTTTTCGACCACGGATCACGCTGTCCGTTGCCGGGTTCATTCCAAGCCAAAGTCAGTCTCCTGGAGGCTGCGGGCAGCCCGGCCGCGGCCGGGACACGCATTCAAGCGCTTAAAAGGGGATCAGTGTGGCCGCCGGCGCCAACGCGCCCCGGTCCGCACAAACACCCGGATTCTAGCAGACGCCAAGGCCAGCCCAATGCCGGCGACGGCGGTTTCCGCCGTGCATCATGGCGTCGACGCTAGCAACGGGCGCAGCAGTTGCGTATCCACCGGATCGCCCTCGCCCAGCGGCGCGATGACGCTGCGTGGCGCGTCGATCTGCAACTGCCAGCCATGCTCGTCGACGGTTTCGCCGACGATCGCGCCAGCCGCGCGCAAGCGTGCATGCAGACGCCCGGCGGACAGCGGCAATTGCAATGGCGACTGCAACCGGTCACCGCCGAGGAGTTCACCCAGTGCCTGGCGCAGCAGGTCGATGCCCTCGCCGGTGGCCGCCGACAGCCATACCCGGTGCGGACGTCCAGTCGCATCGCGGTCCAGACGCGGCGGCAGTCCGGCCAGGTCGATCTTGTTCATGATGTGCAGCTGCGGCACGTCACCGGCATCGATCTCGGCCAGCACCTTGTCAACCACCGTCTGCAGGCGGTCGCGGTCATCGTCAGAGGCGTCGCTGACGTGCAGCAGAAGGTCGGCATCGCGTGCCTCGGCCAGCGTGGCGCGGAATGCAGCCACCAGGTCGTGCGGCAGTTCGCGGATGAAGCCGACTGTATCGGCAAGCACCGCCGGACCACAGGCCAGGTTTTCGATTTTGCGCACGGTGGGGTCGAGCGTGGCGAACAGCAAGTCGGCGGCAATCACGCCGCCGCGCGTCACCGCGTTGAACAAAGTGGACTTGCCAGCGTTGGTGTAACCGACCAACGCCACGCGTGGAACCGTGTTGCGCAGCCGCGAACGGCGCTGCTGGCCACGCTGGGTCTGCACTTTCTGCAGACGCTTGCCGAGCATCTTGACCCGTTCGCCGAGCAGCCGGCGGTCGGTTTCCAATTGGGTTTCGCCAGGACCGCGGTTGCCGATAGCGCCGCCGCGCTGTGCGTCCAGATGCGTCCAGCCGCGCACCAGGCGCGTGGCCAGATGCTTGAGCTGGGCCAACTCCACTTCCAGCTTGCCTTCGGCCGAGCGCGCACGCTGGGCAAAGATGTCCAGGATCAGGCCGGCGCGATCAATCACGCGCACGTTGATCAACTTCTCCAGGTTGCGCTCCTGCACGGGCGAGAGCAGACGGTCAACCAGTACCACGTCCGCTTCCAGTGCCTTGGCAGCCTCGGCCACCTCGTCGGCCTTGCCGCTGCCGACGTAGAACTTCGGGCTGGGGTTCTCGACCCGGGCCGGGATGATGCTGAGCACCTCCGCGCCAGCTGAGCGCGCCAGCTCGGCGAACTCCTCGGTACGGCGCACGGCATCACCGTCACCATGGGTGTGCGGCACGAGCAGCAGCGCGCGCTCGCCTTTCTTTTGTCGGTCAAACACGGAGTTGGACTTTCCTCGCCAGGCCAACCCACTTCATGCGGGCCGTATCGCCAACTATCAAGCGTGGATCAGGCATCCGTGGCCGGGGTTGCGGCTGGCTCGTCGCCGGCGGCGTGCTCCTCCTGCGCGGTACCGATGCGCACATTGCGACTGGGCACCACGGTGGAGATGGCGTGCTTGTAGACCATTTGGCTCACCTGGTTGCGCAGCAGCACGACAAACTGGTCAAACGACTCCACCGTGCCCTGCAGCTTGATGCCGTTGACCAGGTAGATGGCTACCGGCACACGCTCACGCCGCAACGCGTTGAGAAATGGGTCCTGCAACGACTGTCCTTTGGACATTGTTCTTCTCCCCTTGACACCGATCCGGCCGGAACAAGGACGCCAGCACGCCCCGGCTCAATTCCGACCGATGGTAGCTGCTTTCAAAGCGCCGGTGAATGCACAACCTGACCTCGTCACCGGTAAGCATCAAACCGCGTCGTCGCCGGTCGCAATCACCTGCGGCGAACCGCTCAGGAACAGCTGCACCGCAGCCAGTACAGCGCGCAGGATATCGGCGCGTTCGGCATCAAACAGCCGAAGCGACGAATCCGAGCGCAGCCATGTGATCTGGCGCTTGGCCAGCTGCCGCGTGGCGAAAATCCCAAGCTCGCGGAACTGATGCAAGTCGCTCGCGCCCTCGAGGTGTTGCCATGCCTGGCGGTAACCGACCGCGCGCATGGCCGGCAGGTCCGCGTGCAGGTTCTCGCGCGCACGCAGCGCGCGCACCTCCTCGACAAACCCGTGCGCCAGCATGGCGTCAAAGCGCTGCGCGATGCGCTCATGCAAGCGCGCGCGAGTGAACGGCAGCACCGCCAGTTTCAATACACGCCATGGCAAGGACACACTGCGTTGTTGCGCATGCAGCTCGGACATGGACCGCCCGGTCAGCGCGATGACCTCCAGGGCACGCTGTAACCGCTGCGCATCGTTGCGATCGATGCGCGAAGCGCTCGCCGGGTCGCTACGCGCCAGCTGCGCGTGCATGGCTGGCCAACCCACCCGCCTGGCTTCGGCCGCCAGTCTCGCGCGCACGGCCGGATCGGCCGCGGGCATGGCCGACAGTCCTTGCTCAAGTGCACGAAAATACAACCCGGTGCCGCCCACCAGCAGCGGAATCCGTCCACCCGCACTGACCTGCTGCATGCAGCCACGCGCGTCGCGGACAAAATCGGCCGCCGAATAGGCCTGCGCCGGGTCGCGGATATCCACCAGTGCATGGGGATGTCGGGCAAGGGTCGCGGCGTCCGGTTTGGCCGTGCCGATATCCATGCCGCGATACACCAGCGCCGAATCAACGCTAATCAACTCGACAGGAAACCGCTTGTGCAGTTCGCAGGCCAGCGCCGTCTTGCCCGACGCGGTCGGCCCCATCAGGAAGATCGCGAGCGGTCGCGTGTCGATCAGCATGCAGCAAGTCTAAAGCGCGCGAGGTTGGAACAGTTCGCGCCGTTCCGAAGGAAACGTGCATGTCACCGGGCCAGTAGCTTCCCTGGCTGCGCAAGGAAGCGAACTTGTGCGAGTTCCATGCGCCCGGCAGTGGCCCCTTCCCTCCTCGTATGGGAAGAGGCCAAAGACGCGCCATGTACTCACGTGCTCGGCCTGGCGTTACTTCGCCGGCACGCCCATCTCCTCAAGCAGGTTGTCGGCGTGGTCAAGGTGGTGCATGACCCAGAGCATGTAGCGCACATCGACCTGGATGGAGCGATTGAGCTTGGGATTGAACAGCCAATCGCCGCTCACCGATTCCCAGTTGCCGTCAAACGCAAGGCCCACCAGCTGACCGTTCCCATCCATCGCCGGTGAACCCGAGTTGCCGCCAGTGATGTCCAGGTCGGCGAGGAAGTTGACCGGCAGCGTGCCCTGCTTGGGCGAGGCGTAGCCGTCGAACGCCTTGGCCTTGATCGCCGCCAGTTCCGCCTTGGGCGCATTGAACGGCTCCACGCCGGTGTCCTTCTCGACGATACCCTGTGCCGTGGTGAATGGCGCGTAGCTGACGCCGTCTCGCGGTGCCACGCCTTGTACGTTGCCGAATGTCACCCGCAGCGAGCTGTTGGCATCCGGATACACCGGCAGGTGCTGAGAATCCTTCCAGGCAATCATCGCCTGCATGTAGCGCGGACGCAGTTTGCTCATCTCGCCGTCGCGCGCATCGGATTGGTCTTCCAGCGTTTTCAGTTGCGGCTGCACCGCCCGCGCCAGTTTGAGCATGCTGTCGCCGCTGGCATCGATCGCCTTGTTGTCAGCGTTGAACCACTTCAGGCGCTCATCGGCGTTGTCGAGTTTGCTGCCGGCATACAGCGCGGCAACCTTGGCGGTGAGTTGCGCCCCGGTCCTGGCGTCGCCCAACCAGGCACCCAATGCCGACAGGCGCTGGGCTTGCGGCAAGCTGACATAGCGCTTGAGGCCATAGACCATGAGCTGCTGGTCGACCTTGGGATCAAAGCGGCGATCCATCTGCTTGAGGCCACCCTCGATACGCACCCAGTCACGCTGCTGGTAGCCCGCATCGCGCTCGAGATCAGCCTTGGGTCGCTCCTTGGCCAGATGCGTCAGGCGTACGGCAGTGCTGAACAATGACGCGCGGTTGACCAGGCCAATGGCCAGATCCCGCTCGCGGGTCGCCTGGTTGGCGGCAATCTGCGCGCGCAGCTTGACGATGTCATCAGCCAGCGCCGCGTTTTGCGTCCCGCCCTGCTGTTTCAGCCACGCAGTCAACTGTGCTTCTTGCGCGCGCTTGACGTTGACGGCGTCGGCGCGCTGCAGGCCTTCGAGCTGACCGCCAAAATTCTTCAAGTAGTTGTTGAGGCCGGCAACCATGCTGGCGTACTTCACAGCCACCTTGGGGTCGGCCTTGCCGGCGGCGTTGATGATGCCAAGCGTGTCCGTGTAGACCTTGATCTGGGTCGGATACATCCAGTCGATGGCGCTTTGCACCTCGTCCGCCAGGCGGTAGCGATTGGTGCGACCCGGATAACCGACCACCATCACGTAGTCGCCCTGCTCCACGCCCTGCGGATTGACCTTGAGCACGTGCCTGGGGTGATAGGGCACGTTGTCCTTTGCGTAGGCGGCGGATTTGCCGTCTTTGGAAACATAGGCGCGCAGGTAGCTGAAATCGCCGGTGTGGCGCGGCCACATCCAGTTGTCGATGTCGCCGCCAAACTTGCCGATGGATTCCGGCGGTGCGTACACCAGCCGCACGTCCTTGATCTCCAGCTGTTTGATCAGCTGGTAGTTGTAGCCTCCATGGAAGCTGTAGACATCGCAGCGGTAGCCATCGCTCTCACAGTCCTTGACCTGCTGCTTGGTCGCTTGCTCGATTGCCTTGTAGCGATCCGCACCGCTCATGGTCGGCGTCAAACCTGCGGTGATGGCCGGTGTCACGTCGCGGATGCTTTCGGTGACGAACACGCGCGCGCTCGGGCCTGCCGACAATTCCTCGGCGCGCGTCCGGGCCAGGAAGCCCTTTTCGATCAGGTTGTTCTGTGGTGTCGAATTGAGCTGCAAAGCGCCGTAGCCACAGTGATGGTTGGTCACTACCAGGCCATCGGGCGATACAAACGATGCCGTGCAGCCACCCAGACTGACGATGGCGCCCATCGGGTAGGCGGTGAGATCGGTCAATGTTGCCGGGTCCAGCTTGAGGCCATGTTGCTTGAGCGTGTCGGCGATGTGCGGCAACTGCGCAGGCTGCCACATGCCTTCCACGGCATGGACGGTGGAAACACAACCTGCGGCGATGGCAATGGCAAGGGCGAGACGGCGCATGGAAACTCCTAGTAAATGAAGACCGGATCGCTCCGGCGAGGGCCAGCGTGCCATGCAAGCGCAACGCCGGCCGCGGGTCAGTGGCCGCAAGTCACGCGGCGGTGGTCATTGCGCGGGCACGCCCAGTTCACGCAGCAGGTCGGGCGCCGGATACACCTTGTCCATCAGCCAGCGCATGTACCGCATGTCGACGTGAATTGCGCGCTTCGTGCGCGGATCGAACTTCCAGCTTGCGCTGACCGATTCCCAGTTGCTGTCGAAATTGAGGCCCACCAGCTCACCGCGCGCATTGAGCACCGGGGAGCCGGAATTGCCACCGGTGGTATCCAGGTTGCTCAGAAAGTTCACCGGCATCGCACCGTCGGCACCGGCGTACGACGCGAAGTCGGCCTTGGCAATGGCATCGAGCAGCGGGCGCGGCGCGTCGAACGGCTCCACACCAGTGTTTTTCTCGACTATGCCGGTGGTGCTGGACACCGGCGAGTAATGCACCGCGTCGCGCACCTGCAGCGGGGTGACCTTGCCGTAGCTCACGCGCAGCGTGCCATTGGCATCGGGATACACGGCGCGGCCCTGGTGCTGACGATAGGCAATCAACGTGCCCATATAGCCCGGGCGCAGCCGCAGCAGGTCGCCATCACGCGCCTTGCGTTGGTCGTCGACCCGGCGCAGCGCCTCCTGCAAGGGCCCGGCAAGCCGCAACAAGGCATCGTCCGCAGTGGCTACATCCGCGGGCTTGGCATCGAACCAGCGCAGGCGCTCGGCCTCCGCACCCAGTCGCGTCGCCGCGTAAATGTCCTTCAGCCGCGCGCGCATTTGCGCGGGCGTCCGGCCAAAGGCGGCGTCGAACTCGGCCAGGTGCTGGTCTTGCGGCAGACGCTGGTAGCGTTCGAGCAACGCGGCGATGACCTGCTGTTCCACCGTGGCGTCGAAGCGACGCTGCACCTGGCGCAAGGTGCTGGCGATCAATGCCTCGTCGCGAACCTGGAAACCTGATTCACGTTCGGCATCGGGCTTGCCGCGCTCGTGCGCAAGCTGCTGCAGGTTGAGTGCCGACCGCAGAAGCTGCGTTTGCGAGCGAAGCAGCCCCAGCAGGAGGTCACGCTCGCGCGTGGCGCTGCCGCGCGCTATCACCTGCATCGCCGCGTCAATCTGCGGGCGCAAGGCGGAAGCATCAGGCTGCGCGGCAAGCCATGCCAGCATAGCCGCCTCGTCGGTGGCGCGTGCCGCCACCGCGTCGCTGTGCTGCAGACCTTCCAGTTCTCCGCTGTAGCGCTTGATTCCGTTTTTCAGTGATTGCAATTGTGCGGCGTAGCGAATTTCAGCCGCCTTGTCGACGCCGCCGGTGCGCTCGATAATGTCCTGCAGCTGTTTCATCACCTCGACCGCCGCCGGCAACCGCCACTGCACCTGTTCAGCAAACTCCGCGGCGGTGCGGTGGCGGTAGGTGGTACCTGGATAGCCGGCCAGCATCACGAAGTCGCCTTCGCCGACACCCGCGCGCGCCACCTGCAGATGCGCCGGCGGCGTGTACGGTTTGTTGCCGGGCGCATAGTCCGCAGGCTTGCCGTCTGCGCCGACATAGGCACGCAGTACGGTGAAGTCACCGCTGTGCCGCGGCCACATGAAGTTGTCCACCTCATCGCCGTAGTTGCCGATAGCGCGCGGCGGTGCGTAGACCAGCCGCACGTCGCGCAACTCAAGCTGGGTGACGAGGTAGT
>JBDTIE010000116.1:0-3188 GCA_039936515.1 Rhodanobacter sp.
AAGCTGGAAAAACTCGCCCCGGATGTCTTCCTGCCCGGCGTCGGCGTATTGCCGGATGATTTCATCATGGCGGTGCAGACCAATCCGCGTTTCGTCGAAGCGTTGATGTTGGGTGCAAACCACGAAATGGGACGGGAGATGTTGTGGCGCGGCCTGCCGACGGATCAGCGAGGAACTCCCTTCCAGCATTTCTGGCAGCGGCTTGACGGCAAGACCGACATCGAGCGCATCCATCAATGGAACCAGGTGCCGCTGGGGCGACAGCCGGAGAGCACCCGGATGCTGGTGTTGATCATCCGCGGGCAACTGTTGGCGCGGGTTCCCAACCTCAACATCTACGCCTACAAGATCATCGACAAGGAGCGACGGCCGGGCGGCACGAACGACCCGCTCGACAAGGCAAGCGAAATGCAGGCGAACGACCCGCTCAAGTTCATCGTGCCCGTGCTTCGCGGCAACCTGGGCCGCGACATCAGCTACGTGGGTTTTCCAATCCCGCCCGAAAATATCGGCCAGTATTTTTTCATCATCGAGGAGCACATGACCGAGCCGCGGTTCGGCTTTGATGAACGCGTGGACCAAGGTCAGGACAGTGCCGGATGGCAGGACGTCGACTGGGACGACATCCACGTCGCCAGCGGCGATTACTTCGGCATGCAGCAGCTCAAGCTTGCACAGCCCGGGCGGGGGTGGATCGACCCCCACGCTGCGCAGGTCGCCGACGCCGCATTGCAAAGACCCTTCCGCGGCTACTGGCGCGGCGATGCCTTGAAAACACCTGGTGAGTGACCGTCATGCCCAATCCACCCCGCGAGCACACGGCCCGCATCGAACTTGACCTGAGTGCGCTGGCGGAGACTCGCAGGGAACTCGATCAGCTCACCCGCAGGCAGCAGGCGCTGGACCTCGAGATCGCCGATACCACGCGCGCGCTTGGCGCCGCGACGGCCGCGGGTGTTTCGGTACGCGAAATCCAGGTATTGCGGGAGCGGGCGCAGCAGCGCAAGGCCCAGCGCAGGTCGCACGTTGACGAACGACATGCGCTGCTGGCGCGTCGCGATGCGCTGACCAGGGAGTTCCTGCGCGAGCGCGATCCGTCGACGCTGGTCGCAAGCATGGACGGCAAGGTGCCACTCGCCCTGCTGCCGGTGCGTATCGAAACCCGCTACGTCGGTCTCCCGGGACAAGCCAGGCGTCTGCGCATCCGCATCTATCCGGACGACATCAACACCATCGACCACGTGGCGGCACCGACCGCGAGCGAGAAGGCGGCGGCGATGGCCTGCTGGAGCGCGCGGTTTGCGCATGAGGACGACACTGCGGCACGGCTGCAACGCGACCTCATCACGACATGCGGTCGCGGGCGCGCACTGTGGCTGCTGCGCGCGCTGACGCCGGACAACCCGTTCCCTGTCGCTGGTGTGCACGCTGACCCACAATTCCCTGGCGTCGATACCATCGCCGGCCTGTCGCGGACGACTCGCGCGGTGCTGTTGCCGGAACGCTGGTGCGCGATCGGCGTCGCCGCCGGTGGCCACGAGGTGTTTCGCGTCTGGGGCAAGTCGATCGCCGACGAGCTCGTGCTCTCGCCGGACTGGCAGGCCACCGATGATGCGCAGGCGCTGCTCGGCGGCGAACGTGCATGGATGGTGGATTTCGATGCAGCGCTTGCCAACGGCATGGCCATCGAGGTCACGCAGGCGGACATCATCCGCCACACCCGCCAGGCGTTTGACCTGGCTAACGGCACCCTGGACCGGCTGCTCGTCGTGGGCTTCGACTGGACCCGCAATGCCGCCGAAGGCGCCGCCGACTTCACCGACCTCCTCTGTGCACATCGCGATTCGACAGGCCTGGGTTACATGCCGTTGGGCACGCCCACGAACAACACCGAGGCGCGCCCGTCCGCTTACAGCCCCAGTTCGCAACAGCAGTCAGCACTGCCCGCACAAGGCGCCGCGCCAGGAGACAAGGACGCCTTGCAGCTCACGCAATGGGCGTTCGGCATCGAGCCGGCGACGCTGCGCGAGGACAACATCGACAACCCGCACCTTTGCGAGCAGCGCACCGCGCTGCACATGATGAATGCGCTGTGGCGCGGGACCTTTGGCGACTACCTGGCGCAGATGTGGACCCCGCTCACGGACGACTACGACAGCAACATCACGCCTACCCTCTATGCCCTGCGCCGCTATGCGGTGTCTTATGTGCGCCCCACGGGTTCCATGCCAATCCTGCGTATGGGCAAGCAGCCCTACGCGGTGTTGCCTCTGGTGGGCAAACGCTTCGTCGACGCTGGCGGTTCATCGATGGAGTCAGCAGTGGGCAAGGTACTGGGCGTGCTGCGTCCCATCTGGGAACTGGCAAGCACCCGTGTGCCGCGGCTGACGGACGGCCGTCTGGAAGTGGCGCAGGACATCCTGCAGACGGCACCGTGGTCGCAGACGGCGTATTACCGGGACAAGGGCGTGTCGATGTGCATGATGCATCCACCGCTGGGCAATGCCCCGCCGTACGGCCCCAACCACACCATCCAGAGCGTGCTGTCGGCGCTCGGCCCACTGTCCTACGACAACGTGCCCATTGGCCAGTGCAACGGGTTTCTGCCGGACCCGCCCTACGCCGCGGGACAACTGGCCGGGGTGCCGTGGGTGCTGGCCAACGACAAGGATCCAACCCGGGAAGCGGATGACGACTCGTTCTTCAGCTTGGCCAACGACTATCTGGGTGCCATCGCTGCGGCCTTAGTCGCGCCGGCCAGCGGGCAGCAAGTCTTGGACAAGTTCCAGGCCGGCCCCGCGCTTTTGCAGGCGCTGACGGCCTACTCGGTGCGGATGGAGCAGTCCGATGCGGTCGATGCCGTCGCCGTTGGCAGCTCGGCCGTAAAGCAGGTAGTGACCCATGCCACGACGGCGATGCCGTATGTGGAGACCCTGACCGAAAACGAGGCGATCTTTACCGTACAGACGCCCAGGGAAATGGCAAACGTGGTGATTCCCAGCGTCACTGGCAGCGCGACCCTGGGCGACCACGTCGCCATCACCGTCGCCTCGCGGTTGCAGCCGTTGACCGAGAGCCTCGCGCCGCGGGCGGCTGGCGCGCTGTTCGACAGTGTGCAGCATCTGTTCCCGCACACCCGCGATCTGGGCGCGGCGAAGCTGAGCCTGGACTTCCTCAAGGAACGCAGG
>JBDTIE010000117.1:0-5544 GCA_039936515.1 Rhodanobacter sp.
CGTGCAGGTGATCGACCAGCTGCGCGCGCAGGGCTTCGTGCGCGCGCGTGTCGACGGCGCGGTGTACGACCTGGACGCTGTGCCGCCGCTGATGCTGCGGCAGAAACACACGATCGAAGCGGTGATCGACCGCTTCCGTCCGCGCCAGGACATCCGCCAGCGTCTGGCCGAATCACTGGAGACCGCCCTGCGCATGGGCGAGGGGCTGGTGATCGTGGCCGAGATGGCCGACGCGGCGGCACCGGAGCAATTGCTGTCCTCACGGTTTTCGTGTCCGGTGTGTGACTACTCGCTGCCGGAACTGGAACCGCGGCTGTTCTCGTTCAATTCGCCGGTAGGCGCATGCCCGGCGTGCGACGGCTTGGGCGTGAAGGAGGTATTCGACCCGGCGCGTGTCATCGGCCACCCGCAGTTGCCGCTTTCTGGCGGCGCGGTGCGCGGCTGGGACCGGCGCAATCCGCACTACTTCCGCATGCTGCTGTCGCTGGCCAAGCATTACGGTTTTGATGCGGACGTGCGTTGGTGCGATCTGCCATCGGCCGTCCAGACGTCCATCCTGTATGGCAGCGGCAAGCAGAAGATCGCCTTCCGCTACCTGACCGAGCGTGGTGGCGAGATCACCCGTGAACACGCCTTCGAAGGCATCCTGCCCAACCTGGAGCGCCGCTATCGCGAGACTGAGTCGTCCGCGGTGCGCGAGGAGCTGGCGCGCTACATCAGCGAGCAGCCGTGCGCGGTGTGCCATGGCGAGCGCCTGAATCCGTCGGCCCGCAACGTGTTTGTCGCCGACACGGCACTGCCGGCACTGACTTCGCGTTCCATCGACGACACCATGGCGTTCTTCGCCACGCTGACGCTGCCTGGCTGGCGTGGCGAGGTGGCGGCCAAGATCGTCAAGGAAATCCGCGAGCGGCTGGTGTTTCTCAACGACGTGGGGTTGAACTACCTCACGCTGGATCGCCAGGCGGACACGCTCTCCGGCGGCGAGGCGCAACGCATCCGTTTGGCCTCGCAGATCGGCGCGGGTCTGGTTGGAGTGATGTACGTGCTCGATGAGCCGTCCATCGGACTGCATCAGCGCGACAACGCGCGGCTGCTGGGCACGTTGGTGCGCCTGCGCGACCTGGGCAATACGGTGATCGTGGTCGAACACGATGAGGATGCCATCCGCATGGCCGACCACGTGCTGGACATCGGCCCCGGCGCCGGCGTGCACGGGGGCGAGATCGTGGC
Organism: Rhodanobacter sp.; assembly: GCA_039936515.1. Lineage (GTDB taxonomy): Bacteria > Pseudomonadota > Gammaproteobacteria > Xanthomonadales > Rhodanobacteraceae > Rhodanobacter. Next base: position 1,234 of record JBDTIE010000117.1, read on the forward strand.
GCAGGGACAGGTGGCCGATATCCTGGCCGCGCCACGCTCGATTACCGGCCAGTTCCTGTCCGGCACGCGTTCGATCGAGGTGCCGCAACTGCGCCGCCAGCCAATTGACGATGCATCGTGGCTGCGCATCACCGGCGCCAGCGGCAACAACCTCAAGCACGTCGATGCCGCCTTCCCTGCCGGCCTGTTCACTTGCGTCACCGGCGTGTCCGGATCGGGCAAATCCACGCTGGTCAACGACACGCTGTACCGCCTCGCCGCCGCCGAGTTGAATGGCGCCAGCACGCAACCGGCGCCGTTGGCCAGTTCCAGCGGCATGGCGCTGTTCGACAAGGTGGTGGAGATCAACCAGTCGCCCATTGGCCGCACGCCGCGCTCCAACGCAGCCACCTACACAGGCCTGTTCACCCCGCTGCGCGAGATGTTTGCGCAGGTGCCGGAGGCGCGCGCGCGCGGCTACACGCCGGGACGCTTCAGCTTCAACGTCCGCGGTGGGCGATGCGAGGTGTGCGAAGGCGATGGCCTGATCAAGGTGGAGATGCACTTCCTGCCCGACGTCTACGTGCCGTGCGATGTGTGCCAGGGCAAGCGCTACAACCGCGAGACGCTGGAGATCCTGTACAAGGGCTACACCATCGCCGACGTGCTGGAGATGACGGTGGAGGAGGCGCTGAAGCTGTTCGAGAATGTGCCCACCATCGCCCGCAAGCTGGCGACACTGCGCGCGGTGGGGCTGGATTACATCAAGCTCGGGCAAAGCGCGACCACCTTGTCCGGCGGCGAGGCGCAGCGCGTCAAGCTGTCGCGTGAGCTGTCCAAACGCGACACCGGCAACACGCTGTATATCTTGGATGAACCCACCACCGGGCTGCACTTCCATGACATCGAGCAACTGCTGGACGTCTTGCACCAGCTGGTGGAGCAGGGCAACACCGTGGTTGTGATCGAACACAACCTGGACGTGATCAAGACCGCCGACTGGATCATCGACCTGGGACCGGAAGGCGGTGCCGGCGGTGGTCGCGTGCTGGTGGCGGGCACGCCCGAGACCGTGGCTGCCACGGCGGACTCATACACAGGCCAGTTCCTTGCCCCGCATTTGGCAAAGAAGGGTGGCAAGCGCAAGACCAAGCGCATCCCGCGCATCGCCGAGGCGGACAAGCCCAAGCCACCGCGCAGGCGAGCCAAGGCATGAGCACTGATCGCCCGTCGGCCGCGGACAACGCCGACGCATCAGGCGCCGCTGCCGCGGGCACGACGCCATCGCCGCTGTTCATCGCCCGCATCGACGTGCGCTGGCGCGACCTTGACGCGTTCAACCACGTCAACAATGCCAACTACCTTACCTACTTGGAAGAGTCGCGCCTGCAGTTCCTGCAGACCTTGAGTGACTGGTACCGTCCCGACGCCATGCCGGTGCTGGCTGGCGTGAAACTCAATTACCGCGAGCCGATCACCTGGCCTGCCGCGCTCGCCGTGCAGCTTTATTGCGCGAGGCTGGGCACGACGTCGATCACCCTCGCCCACCGCATCACCGCGGCCGGCGACGCCACGCGCCTGTTCTGTGACGGCGAGGCCACGATGGTGTGGATGGACCCCTCCAGCGGCAAGCCGGTGCCGCTGCCGGCCAGCGTGCGCGCGGCGGCAGAGGGCGGCGGCCAAAGCTGACCGGCGACAGGCCTTCACGCGGCCTGGCTATGATGGCCTGCCCCTCCGTGGAGAACCGCCCATGCTGATCCGATTCCCGCTCGTCGCCGCCTGCGTTCTCACGCTGCTTGCCGCAGCGCCTCTCCACGCCAGTGACGACGCGGACGTGGTCATCTATCGCAGCGACAGTCCGGCGTTGTATGCCAGCCACGGTGAAACCGACAGTGATGCCGGCTACGCCGTGGTGCGTGAGCAGCGCACGCTGGAACTGGCGGCCGGTACGCATGAGGTGACCCTGGGCGACCTGCCGCGTGCTCTGGATGCCGAAGCGCTCACTCTGGCGTTCCCCGGTGGCGAAGCCAGGGTCGTGGCGCAGCGCCTGCTGCTGGCGCAAGGCGCGGGTGCCGCGCTCAGCGGAATGGTCGGGCGCGAGGTGACGGTGATTGGCGACAGTGGCGCGACGATCGCGCACGGAGCATTGCTGCGCGCCGGCGACGCACTGGTGGTCGGCGACGCTGCTGGCGCCACGCTGGTACGCGATTTCGCCGCAGTGCGCAGCGCGCAAGGCGGGTTCCCGACGGGCTCCAGCCTGATCGCGCGCATCGATGCCACGCGCGCGGGCAAGGCCGATGCGCAGCTGAGCTATCCCAGCCCCGGCCTGGGCTGGCGCGCGGCGTATGTCGCCACGCTGCAGCCTGGCGACACCTGTGCCATGCAATTTGAATCGCGCGCCAGCATCGCCAACCGCAGCGGCCGCGACTGGCGCAACATCCGCGTCACCCTGATCGCCGGTGAGCCGAACATGGCCAAGGAGTCGGCGCCGCGACCGATGATGGCGATGGCTCGCGGCTTCAGCGCCAAGGCCGAGAGCGCCGACATGCCGCAGCAGGACAGCCTCGGCGATTACCGCAGCTTTACCTTGCCCGCCGCGGTCGACCTGCCTGACGGCAGCGTCAGCCAGGTGCCGCTGTATGCCGCGCGAAAGCTGCAGTGCGAACGCACCGCCGTGTACGAGAACGGCAACAGCTACCGGCCGCCGCAACCGATGCTGGCACCAGACTTCAACACCGGTGGCGGCAACACCATCACCAGCACGTTGCAGTTCACCGCATTCGACAGCCTGCCGGCCGGCTTCTTGCGGGTGTTGACCGCCGACCGCCGGGGCACCCCGCGATTCATCGGCGAGGGTCGCATCAACGACACGCCCAAGGGCGCGGATGCGACCATCACCCTGGGCACCGCGTTCGACCTGCGCGCCGAGCGCACGCGCACCAGCTTCAAGCTGGACAAGGCCACGCGCACGCTGGACGAGGCCTTCCGCATCGAACTGAGCAACGCCGGTGACAATGCGCGCACCGTGACCGTGCGCGAACATCCCAACCGCTGGCGGCAATGGACGCTGGTGTCCTCCAGCAGCAAGCCGTCCGAGCAATCGCCCGACACGCTGGTGTTTCGCGTGCAGGTGCCTGCCGGCGGCAAGGCCACACTCACCTACGCCGTGCGCTACCAGTGGGGCGTCGACCAGCAACCGCAGTAGCCTTCGGAACTTGCCCATGCTCAACCTGATCAGTCACGGCTCCATCCAGGAAATCCAGCTGGCGCGACCGCCAGTAAACGCGCTGGACCTGCAACTGCTCGACGCGCTGCGCGCGGCTATCGAGCAGAGCGTGCGCGATGGCGCGCACGGCATCATGTTGTCCGGCGCACCCGGCTTGTTCTCCGCCGGCGTGGACATCCCCGCGTTGATGGACATCGATCGCGACGGCGTGCGCACGTATTGGCGATCGTTCTTCGCCTTGTGCGGCACGCTCGCACATGCACCCGTGCCGATGGTGGCGGCCGTCACCGGCCACAGTCCGGCTGGCGGCGCGGTGCTGGCATTGTTTTGTGACTATCGGGTGATGGCGCAAGGCGCCTATCGCATCGGCTTGAATGAAGTGCAGGTAGGGCTGGTCGTGCCCGAATGCATCCAGTTTGCGTTGCGCCGCGTGGTCGGCAGCCATCGCGCCGAGCGCCTGCTGGTGGCCGGCAGCATGCTCGAGTCCGCTGCGGCGCTGGAGTGCGGCTTTGTCGACGAATTGACCGGCGTCGACCAAGTGTCCACCCGTGCCCTGCGCTGGCTGGAGGAGCTGCTGGCCCTGCCCCGCCACGCCATGCTCGCCACCCGCGCGCTCGCCCGTCGTGACCTGATCGAGGTTTACGCCAATCCGGACGCACTGCCGCTGGATGATTTCACCGATGCGTTCTTCCACCCGCAAACCCAGGCCGGCCTGCAGCAGTGGATGGCCAAGCTCAAGAGCAAGGGTTGAACACGCCGCGAAGCGCGTAGGGCGGGCACTGCCCGCCGAATTGCCTTCGAACACGCGGCGGGCAGTGCCCGCCCTACGTCGTCGCGACACACCGGAAGAACCCGGGTGGCGGTACCCGCCGTATGCGGTGCTTACGCCTCACCGGTGGCTACCGGACGCGATGGATCGCTGACCCAGCCGCTCCACGAGGGCGCGTACAGGCGCGAGCCGTTCAACCCAGCGTGTTCCATCGCCAGCAGGTTGTGGCAGGCGGTGACGCCGGAGCCGCACATGTGCACCACGCGCTCCGGTGGTGTATCGCCAAGCACGGCGTCGAATTCCGCACGCAGCTGCGCAGGCGCCTTGAAGTGGCCGG
>JBDTIE010000118.1:0-4791 GCA_039936515.1 Rhodanobacter sp.
AGTGTTACCACCGGCACGAACACCAGCGCGACGATGAAGGTGGCATAGACCACGGCGCTGCGCACTTCCAGCGACGCCGCCAGCACGACGCCCAGGGTCGGCAGCGGCGTCGGCAGTGCCCGGTTCAGGCGCAGTCGGCGCACGATGTTCTCCACATCGACGATGGCGTCATCGACCACCTCGCCAATCGCAATGGCCAGGCCGCCCAGCGTCATCGTGTTGAGGCCAAGGCCGAAGTGCTCCAGCACTACCACGGCCATCAACAGCGACAGCGGGATAGCCAGCGCCGAAATCAGCGCCGCTTGTGCGTTGCGCAGGAACAGAAACAACACCACGATCACCAATGCGGCGCCGATCAACAGCGCGTCACGCAGGTGGCTGGTGGCGGCTGCAATGAAATTCGCTGGCCGGAACAACGCCGGATGCAGCACCACTCCCTGCGCTTTCAGTGCCGGCTGCAGCTCGTGCAACCGGCGTTCGAGATCCTGGGTGACTTGTACCGTATTGGCACCGTATTGCTCGTCGATGACCAGCATGACCCCGGGTGCGCCCATGATCGTGGCATCCCCCGCGGTTGGAGCCGGACCGTTGGTGACGTTGGCGATGTCACCCAGACTCAACTGGGCACCCGCGCGAGTGTGCAAGGGCACCGCGGCAATCGTCGTCGGCGTTACCGGGACGCCGGTCGGTGTCAGCACGATGCGTTGCTCGTCGTTTTCGACAAAGCCCGCGCCCGTCAGGCCCGTTGCTTGCCGGGCCGCGGCAATCACGTCCTGAAAGGACACACCGTAACGCGCCAGGGCAGCGGGATTTACCTGGATCTGCACCTGCTTGAGCGCGCCACCAAACACGTTGACATCCGAGACGCCGGGTACCGCCAGCAGCTGCGGCTTCACCGTCCAGTCCGCCAGCGTCCGCAGCGCCATGGGTGAACGTGTTGTCGACGTCAGGCCGATGGTGAGCGCAATGCCTGACGAGGAAGACAAAGGCAGCAGCACCGGTGCGTGTGCTGCCGTCGGCAGGTTGGCCCCGGTTCGCGCCAGTCGTTCGGCGACGGTCTGGCGCACCGCGGTGATATCACTGCCTTCATCAAAGGTCAGCGTGATGATCGACAGACCCTGAATCGACTTCGAGCGCATGCCCGCCAGGCCCGAGGCGCCCGCCAGGGCATTCTCCAGTGGCTGCGTCACCAGCGTCTCGACTTGTTGCGGAGACAAGCCCGGCGCCTCGGTCTGTACGTTGGCTTGCGCAGGGGCGAATTCTGGAAACACGTCCCAGCGTGCGTGGCCCAGCGCAAGCACGCCATACGCAGCGGCAAGCACCGCGAGCGCGATCATGACGCCGCGAAAACGGACTGCGAAACCGACGATGGCATTCAGCATGCGTCTGGCGCTCCCTGTGAAATCGAGTGACTGGCACTGCTGCCAAGCGCGCTTAGCGGAGATCTGCGCCGGTGCGAGGCTGCGGCGGCACAGGCGACTGGCGGCTCAGCCATCATCGCCATCACCGGCGGGTGCCTTGGTTCCCGGTGGTGGCAACAGCTCCTGGGACAGCAACAACTCGGCCCCGCGGACCACCACCCGATCGCCGACCTGAAACCCGCTTGCCTGGAACCAGCCGCTGGCCTGGCGCGCATCCAACGCGAGTGGGTGCCGCTGGAAACTGTCTACGGCAGTCTGCACGTAGACCCATGGTTGACCGGCGTACCACAGCACCGCGGCGGCGGGTACGGTCACGCCATTCCTTTCAGCCGCTTGCAGAGGTACCGAGGCAGCAAGCCGCCAACCGCTGCGCAACGAAACATCCTTGCAACGATAGAAGTAAGTGGGTCCCGGCAGCACGGCGTCGGCGCGCGGCGATGGGCCCAGCAGTGTTGCGCTTGCGTGGGAACCGTCCGGCAACTGCACCTGAATAGCAGCCGTTGACAGCTGGCCACTGTCCACCGGCATGGCCACCGCGAGCAGTGCTGCGCGACCGTCCGCATAGTCGGCCAACGCGTCGGGGCCTGATTCCGCCAATGCCGCCAACGCGCGACCCCAGCTGACACGGGCACTACTGCGTTCTGCGGTATAGGCGGAACGCGCCGCGACTTGCTGCGCCAGTGCAGCTGCCGCCGCCGCCGCCGCTGTCTGGACGTCGCGCAACGAGGCATTTTCGCCCTGCTGATAGAGGTGCCGCGAGCGCTTCGCCTCAGCCGCGGCTGCGCTTGCCTGTTGCGTAGCCGCCGACTGGCTTTCGCGCGCCGCGACCAGCCGCGCCGATAAGGCAATCAACGGCTGCGGGTCCAGCACAGTGGCAACACCTCGCACTTCATGCACGTAGCGCGATGCCGTCAGTGATGCCACGGAAATGCCGCTGGCCAACACGCGATCGTGCGGAAGTTTGACTACACCGCCTACCGTATCGGCGAGTGTTGCGGTGGTCATCGCCAGTACGATGGCGAGAGCGCCTATCACGTTGCGCCCGCAACGTCCTGCGTTAGTGCGCATCAGCATGTGCTGCCTCCGCATCAGTGGGAGAGAAAGGCGGTGACGGTGCCGTCGCCCGCTGCAACATGGATAACTGCGAGGTGGGCCACAGCGGTCGCTGCAGCACATCTTCCAGATCGCCCAGCGCACGCCAAGTCACGGAAAGTGCATCAGTGGCATTCAGTTGCGCCATCTCCGCCGCCGCGCGGGCACCCAGTTCGACCCGTTGGTCGACTTCGCCGGCTGCGCGGCGGGCGGCGGCTCGCGTCGCCATGCTCTGCGCCGACGCCGCCACGGACGACAGCTGTCGCCATGCTTCGTAGCGCTGTGCGTAGTTGGTACGTGCTGCATCGAGCTGATTGATGATCTGATCCTGCCGCGCATGGACGGCAGCGACCGCTTCATCACGTGCGGCACCGGCGGCCCGGATGCGCGCGCCCGCACCGTGAAACAGGGGCAGCTCGATCTCGACGCCGAAGGTGAACTTGCGCTGGCCCTGGTCATAGAGGTAACCCGGCGCGACGGCCAGTTGCGGATAGCGTGATCCTGCAGCTTCACGCAGCTTCGCCGCAGCGGCGCGATAGCGCTGCAGCAGTACCGCCAGATCGAGTCGATTCCACGCGGCATCCTTGGCAAGCGATGCCTTGGGCAGGGCCGTCAGGGCCGGTGGCGCGGTCAATTCAGGCCATTCCAACGTGACTCCCGCAAGGGCCGCCAGCGGAACACCGATCGCTGCGGCCAGCGCGTGCTCGGCGGCGATGTGTTGTGCTTTTCGCGTGGCTAGTTCCGCTTGCGCGCGCTGCATCGTGAGCTCGGCGGTCAGCTCGGCATTACCGTCGTCTTCACCAGCGTACTGACGTTGGCGTACGGCATCGGCGTACTCCCTGTCGGCCTGCGCGCTGGCAAGCGCGGCCGCCTGCGCCCGACGACCAAGCAGCACGTCCCTCATGGCGGCGACAGCGCGCACCCGGCTTTGCCATAGCGCTTGCGCCTGCTCATCGTGGGCCGCTGCCGTATCTGCCGCAGCCACGGCACGGCGCGCCGCTGCTCCGCCGGGGTGCAGAAATGGCAGCAGCAGGGCCGCGCCGATCGTCCACGGGGTGGCAGCCGTATTGCCGCTGAAGACCTTTTCCGGAGTGAGATTGAGCGTGGGGTTGACCCGTTGCGCGGCGACGGTCGCGTCGGCAGCGGCACGCGCAGCCGCCGCGTGTGCCTGCGCCAGGATCGGGTCGAAATACCATGCCGCGACGGTGATGCGATCGGGTGTCCATGACGCGGCGACATTGCCAGGCAGACCCAGCCGCGTTTCGGCGCGCACCAGACCAGGCTCATCGAGGCGTCTCGCCGCAAAAGCCTGCGCGTCAGTGTGTGGGTTCAGCGGGCGTGCGGGAGGGACTGCGGCACACGCGGTCAACAGCATCGCCAGCGAACAAACCCAACCCGTCTTCATCCAGCCACGCTAACCGCACGGGCATGATGAAATCCGCTCAATCAGATGACGTTTTTGTCATTCAGTGCTTATGGCGCTGCTTCGAGTGCCGCACCCCGGTGTTCGTCGCGCGCCGCGCGCCAGACCTCACGCGCCGCGTCGGCATTCATGATCATGATGCCAAGACCCACCACGAGATCGGGCCACGCCGAGTACGTGAACGCCGTGATCACTCCTGCCGTGATGATCGCGATGTTGGCGAAGACATCGTTGCGTGCCGACAGGAATGCCGCACGCGTCAGACTGCCACTGTGGTGTCGATAGCGCACCAACAAGACGGCGCATGTGAGATTGACGGCCAGTGCGCCCAGGCCGGTGAGCGTCATCGGTATCGGGGCAGGCGGTAGCGGCGCGCCGACCTTGGTCCAGATCGCCCACACGGTGGCCAGCGCGGGGACGAGCAGAATGCCGGCCAACCCCATCCCGACACGAGCCCGGGCCTTGAGGCTCCAGCCCAAAGCCATCAGGATCAGCAAATTGACCGACGCGTCTTCCAGAAAATCGACACTGTCAGCAAACAACGACACCGAGCCAATCGCCAGCGCTACCGCGAACTCGATGCCGAAATAAGCCAGATTGAGTAGCGCCACAATCAGCACGATGCGACGAAGTCCCTGGCTTGCTTTGGCGGAGGGCTCTGATGGGCTCACGCGGTACGCTCGGGTGACGCGACCGGAAAACGCATCGTTACCGTCGTCCCGACCCCCAGTGTGCTGTCCAGTTTGATCGAGCCGCCGTGAAGCTCGACGATCATTCTGACAATGGACAGACCAAGGCCAGTGCCTTGGCCCGGGTGGCGTGTGCGCGCAGGATTCACCTGGTAGAAACGGTCGA
>JBDTIE010000119.1:0-2862 GCA_039936515.1 Rhodanobacter sp.
GATCGGTCTCGCCAAACACCGGCAACAGCGTCGGCCGCGGACCACCAGGCAACAACTGGGTAATGGCATCCAGCGAACTGCCCGAGGCGTGCAACTGCAACAAGTGTGATTCACGCACCTGGATCACGCCGTCCAGGCGACGCAGCAGCAGCTCGAGCATGTCGCCGCGTTCGTCCACCGGCAGGGTCGACGGTCCAGCCAGCACCGCTTCGCTGGACAGCACCACTTCAACCTCGTGCAGCTGGTTGGCCGCCAGCGTGCCGCCGCTTTGCACCAGATCACAGATCGCGTCGGCCGTGCCCAGACGCGGGGCGATCTCCACCGACCCGGACAGGGTCACCACGCTGGCGCCCACGCGTTGCTCGCGCAGCCAGGTGCCGAGCAGGCCGGGATAGGACGTGGCTATGCGCTGGCCCTCAAGCTGCGCGGGTTCGGAGTAATGCATCTCCAGCGGCACGGCAATGGACAGCCGGCAAGCACCAAAACCCAGTGGCCTGAGTTCCGACAACGGCGCCAGATCGCGCGCCGCATCGGTGAGCTGAAACTCGTCGAGCACATTGCGTCCGACAATGCCGACGTCGCACACGCCTTGCGCCAGCAGGCCGGGGATGTCGTCATCGCGCACCAGCAGCAGGTCCACCGGCTCGCCTTCGCCAAAGCAGAACAGCTTGTCGCGGCTCTGGCGAAAGCTCAGGCCACAGCGCGTGAGCAGTTCCAGCGCCGGCTCGGTGAGCCGGCCGGATTTCTGCATGCCGATGCGCAGGCGCTCGCGCGCCATCATGCGCGTACCCGCCGCGCTGTTGACTGTCGCCTTGCGGCGCGGGCGGCTGCCGCAAGGTAGCCCCCGCTGCCTTGGTTGAGATAGCGCGCCACGCGGCCAATGGTGGTGATGCTGACCGCCGTGCGTTCGTGGATTTGGCGGTAGGACAAGCCTTCCTGCAGGTACGGCACCACGCGCCAGCGATCGATCATGGCCTCCAGCTCCGCCGGGGTGCACAGGTCACTGAGGAAAGCGGACACCTCCTCGACGTTCTTCAATGACAGCAGCGCCGCGTACAGGCTTTGCCCGGCGGCGCTGATGGAAGTCTCCGGATCGATCGATCGACGCTTCATAATGTACTAACGCACTAACACAATGGTGCGCAAGCATAACGACGCAACCGTGCGTGTGCAACAAAAAAAATAGTGCGCGCGCCCTGTGTAGGCCTTCGACACGACGGCAGCCCCGCGCCGTGACAAGACCGTGCCTGCGCAAGACCGACAGCGACGTCAAACCCGTCGCCCACATAGGCCAATCAACGCGACCGCGGCGACATGCGCCGCACTCCGGGCAACGACGCGCATGCTTTCGCGCCCACAAAAAAGCCCCGCCAGGGCGGGGCTTTTTCTTGTACCCGAAGCAAAGCCTCAGGCAGATTTCTTGCGCACTGCCGGCTTCTTCACTGTGGCCCGGGTGGCAGCGGCCTTGGTCGCCGCCGGCTTGGTCACCGTGGGCTTGCCGCCCGCCACTGCGGGGGTGGCCGCATGCGCACGCGTGTTGCCATAGCTGCCGCGATACGTCTTGCCGCGGCGGGTCTTGCGATCGCCCTTGCCCATGGAGAGCTCCTTGATAGCACTGGATGAATGATCCTCCATGATAACAGTGACCTGCCAAAGCGCCACCGCGCAGACTCATCAATGTGGCGGCGCGCCGGCGCAGGCGTCGTCGATGTCCGGGCAGCCCGCCGCGTCCACCTGCACCGTCACATGCTGGATGTCGAAGCGCTCGCGCAGCAACACATGAATCACGCGCATGGTCGCGGCGGTGTCGGCGTCCGTGCACAGGGTCGCGTGCAGCGTCGCCATGCGTAAGCCGGAGGCCAGTTGCCACACATGCAGATGGTGGATATCGGCGATGGAGGCGTCAGCCTCGCGCAGCGCGCCGGCAATCTCGGCACTGTCCATGCCATCGGGTACGCCCTCGAGCAGGATGTGCGTGGAGCGACGCAACAAGCGCCACGCACTGGCCAGGATCAGCAGCGCCACCAGGAGCGACAGCGCCGGATCTGCCCACAGCCAGCCGAAGCGCCAGATCAGCAGTGCCGCGACAATGGCCGCCAGCGAACCTAGCAGGTCGCCGGCCACGTGCAACGCGGCGCCGGCCATGTTCACATCGTCGTGCGCGTGGCCATGCAGCATGCGCAGCACGACGATGTTGACCAGCAGTCCGGCGCTCGCCACGCCCAGCATCACCCCGGGCAGGATCGCGTGCGGATGCAGCATGCGGGTAACCGCCTCGTAGACAATCCAGATCACCAACAGCAACTGGCTCAGCGCGTTGACGAAACCGGCCAGCACCTCCATGCGGCCGTAGCCGTAGCTGCGTCGGGCATCCGCCGGCCGCGTGGCCAGCCACGCACCACCCCACGCCAGCAGCAACGCCACCGCGTCCACCAGCATGTGGCCGGCATCCGCCAGCAATGCCAGCGATCCGGACCACCAGCCGCCGAAAGCCTCGGCGATCATCATCGCCGTGGTGAGCACGAACGCCATCAGCAACTTGCGCTCACGCCCTGCTGCGCTGCTGCGGGCGGGCGTCGCGGCATGCGGATGATCGTGGTGCGCGGTGTTCATCCTTGCATGCTAGAAAGCGTGGCGGGCGTTACACAATCACCGACGTGCGGCTGTGTGCGCCCGCCCACGGCGGTGCATCGGAGATGTTTGCACAACCCCGGTCAAGTCGTGCAGCCGGCGCAATTCGCCCGACCAAGGTGCCCACGTCGGTCGATGCGCAGGTTGACGAAGTGCGCACTGGCCAGCAACACCCCGCCGCAGCTCACCAGCACGCTATGGACGATGATGGCGCGGCCATCCATCCACAGC
>JBDTIE010000120.1:0-3995 GCA_039936515.1 Rhodanobacter sp.
CGATGCCGGCGTGCCAGCTGCGGCTGCACCGCCCTCTCCACCGGCAGTGGCGCAGCAGCGCCCGGCTGCGCCGCCGCCCACGGTGACCGTGCCCGCGCCCGGGCCGACGCCGCAATTGCAACCGGTGCCGCTCGCCGGCGAAGCGCCGGCGGTGGCCATCAGCAGGCCCACGCTCGAGCCGCCGCAGCCGCCGCGCTACCAGCCTGAAGCGGTGCGGCCACCGCGCGCGGAAGGCACGCAACCGATCCTGCCGCCGCCGTCGCTGGCGCTGCCGGACATCCCGACGCAGATGCCGCCTCCCACAGTGACGCCAAACATGGCCTTGCGCGCCGAGCTGCCGCGCAGCAGCGCGCCGGCCAGTGTCAGCCCACTGCGGGCCGAACTTGCCGCCGCGCCGTCGGTGCCTGAGCTGCAAGCCGTACCGTTGCCGGCACAAGCCGCGCCGACGGTCGAGGTGCAGGCGCAAGTGCATGTGCCCACGCCCACGGCGCGGCGTGAACTATCGCAAGTGCAAGCGCCCGCGCCAGGGGTACAGCCCACGCCGATGCAGGCGATCCCGCTGGCGCCTGCTGACGCGGTGCGCGTCGTGCTGCAACCTGCGGCCGACGCCGCGAAATCGGCCGCCACCGTGCCGTCAAGCGACCGGCCAGTGGTGAGGCCGGTGTCCGCGCCGGCGGCCGCGACGGCAGCGCCGGCCGCGACCACAGGCGAGCAGGTAGCGGCCAAGGCAGCTCAAGCCGCGGCAGAAGCTGACGCCGCGGCGCCCGCCACGGCGACGGGCAGTGCGCAACAGGCCGATGCGAGCACGGCACCGGACGCCACGCCGCTAGGTCGCGACGATGCCATCGTCGGCGCGGCCGCGTCTGCCAGCAAGGCGTCGGCGTCGGCAGCCGCAGCCGGAGCGCCCTCGCAGACTGCGGCGGGAACACAACCTGCCGGCAGCACCGGTTCCTCGGTCACGGGCAGCGGCCATGACGCCGGGCGCACGGCCGGCCAGCAACCGGGCGCCGCGCAGGGCAAGCGCGAAGGCCTGATCGGCGACTACACCCAGCTCAAGCCGCGCGGCGACACCCAGGTGATGCACCATGGCGCGCCCAATATTGGCTACAAGCCGACCCGTTTCGAGCAGGACTGGACGCCGGAGGGCGAAAGCTCGATCGACACCGCGGTGCGCCGCGCGATCGAAAAGACCAGCGTATCCAAGACCTTCCACCTGCCGCGCGGTGTGCGCATCAAGTGCGAGGTACGGCCACTGATGCTGACTTCGTTGTTTGGTTGCATCAATCCGGACCCGCCCGCCAAGCCGCTCGCCAGCGAGGTCTATGACCGCCTGCACCTGCCGCCTGCCAACCCGGTGGCGACGCCCACCCCTGTCGCCAGTCCGGCGCCACCACCAGCGCAAGTGATCACGCTCGACAACGCCGTGGAATGCGCCGCCGCACGCGTCACCGGTGGCCCCCCGCCGCCCGGCTGCGTTGGCCCGGCCTCCGCCGCGCCGAAGACCGTCGCCCCTGCGTCCACATCCAGTTCATGGGTGCCGGCCAGTGACCAGTTCCATTGACGCCTGCAGCGGGAGAACGGAAGACACGCTGCGGCAGACGGTGGGAAAGTCGCATGATCGGCCCGTGCCTGCGCCTGGCCACGTTCGCATGTCGCTGCGGAAATGGACGCCGCCGAGTCCCTGCAACGGCGCGCTTCAAACACCCTGCGTATTGGAAGATCACAGCCAATGACCATGTCCACAGAAGCTTCGCAAATCCGACCCTGTCCAAAATGTGCATCGGTGGCGCGAAAGACCGGCCAGTTCCGTGCCTCGGGCGGGGGTGTATCGGCGTACTTCAACTTCGCCACGGAGCGGTTTACGTACGTCTCCTGTGCCAACTGCGGGTACACGGAGTTCTACAACTCCAAGCTTGGGCTGGGCAGCCGGATCATCGACTTCCTCGGTGGCGGTTGAACCACGGGACCGTTGCCGACCTGGTGCACGCGCAACCAGCTGCCATTGCCTGTCCTGAGCGACCAACCTGCCGCCGGACCGGCGAGTAGCCGCAGCAGGCGCGGCTGATACTGCGATCAGCTGGTCGTGACGGCTGCGCTCACAGCAAGCGCAGCAGTTCCTTCATCAACGGCAGGCGGCGCACGCGCACGGCGCTGGCTCGGAATACGGCGTTGGCCAGGGCCGGCGCGGCGGTGGGCATGGCCAGGAAGCTGGCGCCGGCAGGTGTGCGGTCGCCGGGGACGGTGATGACCTCCACCGTGTTGGGCAGCTGCGCCATCGTTGCGAGGGGGTAGTCCTTGAGGTTGTGTTGCTGGGTCTTGCCGTCCTTGAAGGTGATGGCCAGATTCAACGCGGTGGACAGCGCATCGAGCGTGGCGCCGGCGACCTGGCCTTCAAGCCCCAGCGGGTTGATGACGCGGCCGACGTCCACCGCACACACCACACGCTGGATGATCAGCCGCTCGCCGTCCATTGCCGCTTCCACCGCATGGGCGACATAGGCGCCGTTGAGGTGCCAACAGGCGAGCCCCAGGCCGTTGACGCTGCGCAGCCAGGTTTTCCAGCCGATGCGCTCGGTGACCAGCTTGAGCACGTTGGCCAGGCGGCCGGTATCGAGCGTGGCATCGCCGCCCAGCGACAACTGCCGCGGCTCGCCAAGCAGGCGCAGGTGGGTAAGCAGCGGGTCCTCCTTCATGCTGTGGGCTATTTCATCGATGAAACACTCCACGGCGAAGGCGTTGCTGATGTCGGGCATGCCGCGCATGGGACCGCGCGGCATCGCCGAGGCCTGCGCATACCAGTCACTCTGAAAGTTGGGGACAAGCGCGGCGGGCAGCTGGTCGGCGTGGAGTTCGGACGTCCACAGTTTGTCGTCGGCGACGCCGCGGTGTGCGGACGCCGGCGCGCTGACCATGCGCTGGGTCCACGCGGTGATCTCGCGCTTGTGGCCGATGATGGCGTTCATCTGCTGCACGCGGCCGGGGTGGTAGAAATCGTGGGTGAGGTCCGCCTCGCGCGTCCACCACAGGCTCACCGGCTTGTCGACGGCCTTGGCCAGCATGACCGCCTCGGCCACATAGTCGTGGTCCAGCCGCCGGCCGTAGCCGCCGCCGACGCGCGGCACGCGGATGTCGATCTGCGCCGGCGTCAACCCGGTCAACCGGCGCACCACCGCCCACGCCTTTTGCGGCGCCTGGGTGGGCACGACCAGGCTGGCGTGGTCCTTGTCCAGGCGCACGATGCAGTTCATCGGCTCGGGCGTGGCGTGCGCCAGCCACGGCTGCACGTAACTGGCACTGACCCTGCGGGCGGCCTTCTTGCCCGCGGCCAGCACGTCGCCATCGTTGCGCACGCGGCTGGTGGGTTCGTCCTTGCCGGCCAGGATCGACCATGCCTGCTGCTCCAGCGCGGCACTGCTGTCGCTGGCGTTGGCGCCGGGTTTCCAGGTGAGCTTGAGCTGGCGCAGACCCTGCAATGCGGACCAGGTATCGGTGCCCAGCACTGCCACGGCCGGGGCAATGGCGGTCTCGCCCCAGGCCACGCCGCTCTCGGGCTTGATCGTGAGCACCTTGACCACGCCGGCGACCGCCAGCGTGTCGCGCGTGTCCAGGGTGTCGATGCTGCCGTCCGGCCATGGGCAGCGCGCGAGCACGGCGACCAAGGCGTCGCCCAGGTGCTGGTCGATGGCAAAGCGCGTTTGCCCGGTGACCATCTCGCGCGCGTCGACGTCGCCGGCAGCCTGGCCGATCAGCCGATAGCGATTGGGCGCCTTGGGTGCCGGCGCGCTGGCGGGCAAGGCGACGGTACTGGCGTCGGCGGCCAGGCTGCCGTAGGTAAAGCGCCGGCCGTCGGGCGCGATCACCGTGCCCGAATCGCAGCGCAAGCGATCTGCCGGCACGCCCAGGCGGCGGGCGGCGGCCTGCACCAGCAGCCAGCGTGCCAGCGCGCCGACCTGGCGCAAGTCCGCCCATGCGGCGGGGATCGACGAGCCGGTACC
>JBDTIE010000121.1:0-2963 GCA_039936515.1 Rhodanobacter sp.
CGCATCGCCAGCGCCCATGCCAGCGCGCCGCCAGCGATGGCGGTGACCACGCCAAAGCTGATCGCCGTACTGATACCGACCCGCAACAGGCGCTCGCCAGCACTTGTGACCAAACCGGGCAACAGCATCGCCGCCAGCCACAAGAAGCTGACCGGAAGCAGCATCGCGGCTACCAATAAAGGCCACTGCGCGTTGGCGTATAGCCCAACCACCAGCAACATGACCGCACAGTTGAACAGCGCATGCAGCCAGGGCGCGCCGCCGCTGCCGCGCAATCGGACGCCGGCAACAGCCGGCGGAAATTGCAACAGCGCGCCAAACATGGCGTTGCCGAGTACACCCAACACATAAATGTGCACCAACGCCACCGTGGTTGGATGCCAACGGGAGTGCAGCGCTGCATCGCCGCCAATCAACAACAACACGCCGGCCGCCACGCCCCAGCACGGCATGCTCAGCAGGAAGCGCAGCGGCAGGCCGGCATCCGGTGCCTGGTCAATCCGCAGCTTCGCCATCGCCCAGGCGCCGGATGATGACGCGCGCGCAGCCGTCGTCCAGCAGCACCGGATCGGTATCGAAGCCGCGCAACGCCAGCTCGAGCAGCAACGGCCGCGGCAGCATCGGCGTCAGCACCGCCACGCTGTCACCCGCACCAAGGGCATCCGCGGCCACCAGCGCACGCAGCATGGGTTGAGGCGCACCGAGGTGGCGCAGGTCGAGATCGGGCAAGTTCATGCCGCCATTGAAGCGTGCCGCTGGCAGGTCCTGCGTTGATGCAGGTCAACGTAGCACGCGTCCACATCCATACCGCTGCCGAGACCGATCTGGTCGCTTTGTTCAACGCGTTGGGTGGTGTCAGGCATCGCCGTGCAATAAGAGGGTTCAGCCACTGACGAGGACACGGCGATTGGCAATTACACCCTTCAAACATTCGCCCACGTAAGTTGCAGACGTACCACGCGGTTGCGAACGCTTGATTGGAGGGTTTCTGCAGCGAAGTTTAGCCCCCGGCTTCGCGCGACACGAACGGCATGCAGCCTCTGTCCACGCAGTCTCGTTTCCCGGTGGACCACCCAGCCACATCGGTCTGGCCTCGGTTCGATCCACGACGTTGGTGAGCTGGACTACTCGTTTTCGCACGCCTTCGGGTGCTTCTGACTTGTGTTCGCTTGGAGAGGAGAAACGTCATGAGACATTCCATTCTCGCTGCCGTTGCGCTGGCCAGCATACTTTCGAGTGGCGCCGTCTGTGCTGACAACGATTGTGTTGATCCGATCGCTGACTGGCAGTCGCGTGAGGTGTTGCGCCAACAGCTTGAGCAACAGGGGTGGATCGTCAAACGTATCAAGGTGGAGGACGGTTGTTACGAGGCCAGAGGCATCGACCGCTCTGGAAACAAGCTCAAGGCAAAATATGCTCCTGCGTCGTTGCGTATTCGCAAACTTGAAGTCGAATTCGGACCGGGCGGCGAAGCGTCCGACTATCTTGATCACACCCGGAAAACGAAGTAACTGCAGAAGCCTGGCGCAGTTCGTGTCCTCGACTCGTATCCGCGCTGGGCCCGGGCACGATGACCTTCCATCTCGTCTTAAGTCCGCCTTAAGGCCACAGAGTCAACGTGCACCCATAACGATTGATCGGGAGATCCCTATGAAGAAGCTTGCCGTCTCACTCTCGCTTGCCGTTGCTCTTGCGCTACCGGGTTTGGGGCAGGCGCGCCCAGTGACCTTGACAACCCAGATGAAAGCTTATGGTGGCAACGCAGCCTTCCTGGCGTTCTACGTGACCGACGCCAATGGCGTGTACAAGAAGACGCTCTGGGTCGCAGGCCAGAAGGCGAAATATTACAAGAACCTGCGTGACTGGGCTCGCGGCAGCGGCCTGAAGCCCAACGAGTTTGACGGTGTGAGCGGAGCCAGTGTCGGCAGTGGACGCGCGTTGAAAGTGACGGTGGAACTTGCCGATGCGCTGATCGATGCCGGGTACGAAATACGTGTGGACAGTGCCGTCGAAGACCAGCGCGACAACCCTGCCGACGTACGCGCGCCGCTGACCACGCAGGGCGCAGGCAAGCCAGTGGCTGGGCGCGGCTACGTCAAGTCCTTTACCTACACGATGTGAGCGCGTACCGGGTCGAAGACTTTCCATCGTCATGATGCGTCAACTGCATTCGCTGGTTGGCCTGGCGGCGGCCGTGCTGGTCATGGTGTTGGCGCTCAGCGGCGCGATTCTGTCGTTCGACCCGACGCTGGATCGACTCGCTTCCACGGTACCTGCCCAAGGCCAGATCAGCGTGGCCGCATTGGCCGGTCGTATCGCGCTGCATTATCCCGGCGCAGAGCAGATCCAGCGCACGCCCTCCGGGGCGATCCTCGTCTACTTCGATCGGAACGGCCAGACTGGCATCGATCGTGTTGACCCGCTGACCGGACGCGGGATCGCCACCTATGCGCCTTCGGCATTTTCACGCTGGGTGAAAAACCTGCATCGATCGTTTCTGCTGGATACGCCCGGCCGAGTGGCGGCGGGCCTGCTCGCCGTGATCATGCTGGTGCTGGTGATCTCCGGCGCCGTATTGCTGGTGAAAAGAGTGGGCGGCTGGCGGCAAATTGCCGGTCCATTGCGCGGCACGCCGGTCCAGCGTTGGCACGCACAGGTGGGACGGATCGTGGTGTTCGGGCTGCTGCTGTCGGCACTGACAGGCATGTACATGTCCGCCGTCACGTTTGGCTTCCTGTCCGATGGCGCGCAGAACGAACCGGACTTTCCGTCAAACGTGGCGACCGGCCCGCCGGCACCGGTCGCGACGCTGGCGGCGCTGCAGGCAGTGGACCTGAGTGACTTGCGCGAACTGGTCTACCCCTATCCGAACGACCCTTCGGCCGTCTATTCGCTGGCGACGGCCCAGGGCGATGGCGATGTCGATAAGGTGAATGGCGCCCTTTTATCGTACCTGCCGCATG
>JBDTIE010000122.1:0-2576 GCA_039936515.1 Rhodanobacter sp.
GCCTGCCGGTACGTGTCCTGCGGCAACTGGAAGCAGACAACTACGACGACAGTGACTCCCCGGTTTATCTGGCCAGCTACATCACCAAATACGCCCGGTATCTGGGGGTTGACGAGGCGCCGATACAGGTTGAGCTTGCGCGCATGCAGCGCATCCAGCGCATTGAACCGCCACTGATCGCCACCGGCGGCATATCGCGTTCGCGATTCCTGCTTGATCGCTACGCCACGGCTGCAACCTACCTGGTGCTGACGGCGGTCATCGTGGTGCCAATGATCTGGCTGGGTGTGCGTGGCACGCTTGATCGCGACTTGAGCCACCTGGCGCCGTTGGATGCCGCGCCAGTCGCACAGCAGGATGCGCGTCCGGCGCCTGGCACGATTTCGACCGCGCCTGCGGCAGTCCTCATTGCCGCACCACGCATTGCTCCACCATTGGCGCAGGACCAGCCGCTGATGGCGTCCATGGCACCGTTCCCGTCCATGGACAACGCCGCCCCGGCCGCCGCACCGGCAGCGGAGTCCACCGGCACGGGTGGTCACAGCGTCAGCCTCAACCTCAGCGCCGCCAGTTGGGTCGAAGTGACCGGTCAGGATGGCTCACGCATTGAGTACGGCCTGTTGCCGGCGGGCAGCAACAAGACCTACCACAGCGACCAGCCGCTGGATGTACGCATCGGCAACGCCAGTGCGGCGCAGTTGAGCATCGACGGGCAATCCGTCGCGCTTGACGGCTTTCGTCGGGCGAATGTCGCACGCCTGCGCATGGAAATCACCGACGGCAAGGCCGCGGCGACCAGCCTCTGACGATCGCTTGCCGGTGTCATCGCGCCGCTGTGGCGCGTAGGCTGCCCGAGGCGCGAACGCCGCGTGCGTCGATCTGCCGCCGCATCTACCCGGCACGCCGATCGGTTATGCTTGCGCACTGCCTTCCCGGCATTGGCGGGCATGAGGTTTCCCTCTTTTCCGTCGGCGCGGATGCCCGTGCTGGCGGCTTGATCTTGCAGACGGTGAATGCATGGCTTTTGAAGCGTACGACGACTACGAGCAGAACGAACGCGTCATCAAGTGGTTGCGCGAGAACGGCGTGTCCATTGTGGTGGGCATCATCATGGGTCTGGTCGTCATTTTTGGCTGGCAGCAATGGCGTTCGCATCAGGCGCGTACCGAGGCCGCGGCCGCGCACCTGTACCAGCAGCTGCAGATAGCCCAGGCGGCGAACAAGCCGGATGTCGCCACGCGTCTCACCGATGAGCTGATGAAGGATTACAGCAAATCCACCTATGCGGTCTTTGCCGCAGGCGACCGCGCGCGCCAGCAGGTGCAGGACAAGCAGTTGGACAAGGCCGCCGCGTCGCTGGACTGGGCTGTCGCGCATGTCGGTGACACGGCGTTGAAGCCACTGATCCAGTTACGTGTGGCGCAGGTGCAGCTTGCCCGCAACCAAGGCGCACAAGCGTTGGCCACGATCGACGCCATCGCGCCGGACGCCTATGCCGGGGTGCGGCAGGAACTCCGCGGCGATGTGCTGGTCAAGTTGGGGCGCACGGATGAGGCACGCAAGGCGTATCAGGCCGCGATGACCGCGCTGAGCGAACAGGCGCCGCAACGCGGTGCATTGCAGATGAAGCTTGATGATCTGGCTGCGGCCGGAAAGCAGGGTGCATGAAAGCCGGATTGATCAAACGCGTAACCTTCACTGGCCTGGCTGGTGCCCTGGTATTGGCTGTGGCCGGCTGCCACTCCTTCAAAAAGGAAAACGTCCAGCCGCCGACTCCGCTGGCCAAGTCGTTCCAGTCGACGGTGCAAGTGACGCGGTTGTGGCGTAGCAGCGTCGGCGGTGGTGCCGGGGATAGCGGCGTGCGCCTGCGCCCGGCTGTCGTGGACGGCGTCCTGTACGCCGACAGCACCGATGGCACGATGGCCGCCATCGACGCTGCCAGCGGCAAGACCCTGTGGTCCCGAAGCTCACGCACGAAAGGCTGGTTTGGCTGGGGCGACAAGCAGCGCCAGGATGCGCGCTACGCGGGTGGCCCGGCGGTTTCCGGAGACCTGCTGGTGGTGGGCACTCTCGACGGCCACGTCTACGGCGTGAATGCGAAGGACGGCAACCCGCGCTGGAACGTGGAGTTGAGCGCCTCGGTGCTGGCCTCGCCGGTGGTTGTCGGCGACGTGGTGGTGGTGCGCACCCAGGACGGCCGCGTGTACGCGCTGGACGCCAGCAACGGCGAGCGGCGCTGGGTCTATGACCAGAGCACGGTCCCCGTGCTCAGCCTGCGCGGCAACGGGAGTATTTTGGTCGCCAATGGCGTGGTGTTTTTTGGTAGTGATGACGGCAAGCTGGTGGCCCTGCGCCAGGACAACGGCTCGCGCTTGTGGGAACAGAAGCTCGCCAGCGGTGAAGGTCGCACCGAGATCGACCGGCTGGACGACGCTGATGGCTCGGTGCTGCTCGATGGCAGCACCCTGTACGCGGCTGCATACCACGGCAATCTGCTGGCCGTGGACGGACCCAGCGGCCGGCCATTGTGGGCGCATCCGTTTTCCACCTTTACCGCACTGGCGGCGAGCGACAAG
>JBDTIE010000123.1:0-2477 GCA_039936515.1 Rhodanobacter sp.
TGGTCGCGCGGCGAGGAACGTCTGGACGGCCGTTTCCCGGAGCTTGAACGCGCCGCGTTTTCGCTCATCCACGACGGCGTGCTCGACGGCGAAGTGCTGGCGTGGGACGCCGACGCCGGCATGCCACGTCCGTTCACCGCGCTTCAAAAGCGCATCGGCAAGCTCAAGCCCGGCGTCAAGCTGCTGCACGACACGCCCGTGCGCTTCATGGTCTACGACCTGCTGGAGCTGGATGGCGCCGACCTGCGCGAGCGCCCGCTGCATGCGCGCCGCACCTTGTTGGCAGAGCTGCTGCAAAGTGCTGATCCGGCGCTGATGCTGTCGCCGCTACTGGCTGCCACGTCGTGGGATGCCTTGGCGGCGGACCGCGCAACTTCGCGCGAGCGGCAGACCGAAGGCCTGATGCTCAAGCGCGCGGATTCGCCCTATCGCGTCGGTCGCAAGCGCGGCGACTGGTGGAAGTGGAAGATCGAGCCACACACGCTGGACGCTGTGCTGATCTACGCGCAGCCTGGGCACGGCCGGCGCTCGGGCCTGTTCACCGATTACACCTTTGGCGTGTGGGACGGTGATGCGCTGGTGCCGGTGGCCAAGGCCTATTCCGGTCTGGACGACGCCGAGATCGCCACGCTGGACCGCTGGATCCGTGCGCACACCACCGAGCGTTTCGGCCCGGTGCGGGCGGTGGAAGCGCATCACGTGTTCGAGCTGGCGTTCGAGGCGGTGCAGCTTTCCACACGACACAAATCGGGTATCGCCGTGCGCTTTCCGCGCATCCTGCGCTGGCGCACCGACAAGGGCACGCACGATGCCGACAAGCTCGACGACCTCCGCCGCCTGGCGACGGGCTGAGGCCCGCCTGCGCGCGTGGTTTGCGACGCTGGGTCGCAAGCCGGCGCCGTTCCAGCGCGCCGCCTGGCGCGCGTGGGCGCATGGCCACAACGGCCTCATCCACGCACCCACTGGCACCGGCAAGACCCTTGCCGCGGTGGGCGGCCCCTTGATCGAGGCGGTGCTGAACCCGCAAACCGGTCTGCAACTGCTGTGGATCACGCCGCTGCGCTCGCTTGCCACCGATACCGCGCAGCACCTGGCCACGGCCGTTGCCGCCATGGACGTGCCGTGGCGCGTGTTGCGCCGCACTGGCGACAGCAGCGCCAGCGAGCGCGCCAAACTGCGCCGGGGCGCGTGCGAGTTGCTGGTCACCACGCCCGAGAGCCTGGCCCTGCTGCTGAGCTATCCCGACGCCGCTGCGCGCTTCGGCCACCTGCGCGGCGTAGTGGTGGACGAATGGCACGAGTTGATCGGCAACAAGCGCGGCACGCTGTTGCAACTGGGGCTGGCGCGCCTGCGCGCGTTGCGCCCGCAAGTGCGTGTGTGGGGATTATCGGCGACGCTCGGCAACCTGGACGAGGCGCTGGCGACGCTGGCTGGCGAGGGCGTATTGATCGGCGGCGGCGCAGGCAAGCGCATCCAGATCCGCACCGCCCTGCCCGATCCCGGCGAACGTTTTCCATGGGCCGGGCACCTGGGTCTGCAGCAACTGCCGCGCGTGTTGCGCGCCGTGCTGGAGGTGCGCTCGGCGCTGGTGTTTGCCAACACCCGCTCGCAGGCGGAGCTGTGGCATGAGGCACTGTCGTCGGTGTGGCTGGAGCCGCCGGAGGCGCTGGCCATCCATCACGGCTCGATTGATCCCAAGTTGCGCCTGGCCACCGAGGAAGGCTTGCGCCAGGGCACGTTGCGCTGCGTCGTCGCCACCTCCAGCCTGGATCTGGGCGTGGATTTTTCCAGCGTCGACCGGGTGATCCAGGTCGGCAGCCCCAAGAGCGTGGCGCGGCTGCAACAGTGTGCCGGACGCAGCGGCCACGCACCGGGGCTGCCGTCGAAAATCCTGTGCGTGCCCACGCACCTGCTGGAGCTGGCGGAAATCGCCGCCGCACGGCGCGCGATTGCCGCCGGTCATCTGGAACCACGCCATCCGTTGCGCGGCGGGCTCGACGTGCTGGCGCAACACCTGTTGACGTTGGCGCTGGGCGGCGGCTTTGATGCCGACGCCGCATATGCGGAAATCGGCGGCACGCGCGCCTACGCCCAACTGCCACGCGCGCAGTTCAACGCTGTGCTGGACTACCTGCAGCATGGCGGCACGGCGCTGGCCGGCTATCCGGAGTATCACAAGCTCGAGCGCGCACAGGACGGCCGCTTCCACGTCAGCAGCCTGCGCGTGGCGCGGCTGCACCGACTGTCCATCGGCACCATCACGGCCGATGGCAGCCTGCAGGTGCGCTACCTGAAAGGCGCGCGGCTGGGCGCGGTGGAGGAAAGCTTCCTGTCGCGCCTGCATCCGGGTGACCGCTTCCTGTTTGCCGGGCGGCAACTGGAGCTGGTGCGCGTGCGCGACATGACTGCGTATGTACGCAAGGCGTCCAGCCGCCGCGGCGCCGTGCCGCGCTGGTACGGTGGGCGCCTGCCGTTGT
>JBDTIE010000124.1:0-1561 GCA_039936515.1 Rhodanobacter sp.
TCGCCGTGCACGAAATCCACGGCAGCCACTTCGGCGTCACGCACGAACGCCTGCACCGGCAATCCGCGCGCGGCAGCCCACGCCTCGCTGGCCAGTAGCACGGCGGCGGCGCCGTCGGACAACCCGGTGGAGTTGCCGGCGGTCAGCGTGCCGTGGCCGGAGGTTTTGTCGAAGGCCGGCTTGAGAGACGCCAGCTTGGCCAGCGTGGTGTCCGGACGCAGGAAGCCGTCACGGCGCAGGCCGCGAAAGGGCACCAGCAGCTCGTCGAAGAAACCGGCCTCGTAGGCGGCGGCCAACTTCTGATGGCTGCCCAGCGCCAGCTCGTCCTGCGCCTCGCGGCTGATGTGCCACTCCTTGGCCATTTGCTCGCAATGGTCGCCCATCGACTTGCCGGTGCGTGGTTCGGCCACGCCCGGAAAGGAGGGCTTGAGTTCGCCCAGTGAAAAACCGCGCAGCGCCAACTTCAACTTGTCCAGTGGCGCCTTGGCCCGATTGACCGCCAGCAGCCGCTTGCGCAGCCGCGTGCCGTATACGATGGGTACGTCACTGGTGGTGTCGGTGCCGGCGGCGATGCCGGCGTCGATCTGCCCGCAGGCGATCTTGTTGGCGATGAGGATGGTGTTGTCCAGCGATGTGCCACAGGCGCGCGCAGTGGTGATGCCCGGCGTGGTCGGGGCGAGGCCTGAACTGAGCAGCGCTTCGCGTGCCAGGTTCCAGTCCGAGGCGTGCTTGATCACCGCCCCCAGCGCCACCTCGCCCAACTCCACGCCATGCAGGCCGAAGCGCTCGACCAGCGCGCCGAGCACCTTGACCGCCATGCCGAAATTGCCGACGTCGGCGTAGGCGGTGTTGTTGCGGCAAAACGGAATGCGCACGCCGCCGATCACCGCCACCCGCCTTTGCGTGTTGTCCATTGCCTCGTGCAGCCTTCCGTCCCAAGTCGTTCAAGGCTAACCCGCCGTGCGGCGCGGCGAAAGGCCAAAACGCTGAACGTGCGGCCACTGCTAACATGGATCGTCTTTATCCGGGCCCAAAGTCGTGGACGCACACACATCCGTCGCCCTGCCGCTGGTGCTGGCGCTGGAACTGGCCGAAAACCAGACGCTGGCGCGGCGCACGCTTGACCGCGACGAGGCTGCCGCGCTGGCATCGCTGATCGCCACCGACCTGCACACGCTGGTACCCAAGGTCGACCTGGCCCGGCTGGCGATGGCCGGCACCCTGCTCGATTCCTCCGAGCTGCTGCGTCCGGGCTTTCCGGTGTGGGTCACGCTGGAGGAACTGGCGCGGCGCGTGCCGCGCGGACATCTGGACAACGTGGTCGCCTTCGGCAGCCACGATGGGCAGATGCCCGCACCCATACTGGAGCCCTCGCCCGAGATCGCCACCGGTCCGATGCGTCTGTTGCCGATCAGCCTGCTGGCGCCGCCAGAGATGGCCGCGGAGCTGTCCGAATACCTCGAAGTGCAGCTCATCGGCCGCGGCGAGGCCGGCGTGCACACTGCCGACTGGCTGATGCGCACGCTCGACATCAAGTTGGCGCATGTGCGTTACCTCAGCC
>JBDTIE010000125.1:0-7029 GCA_039936515.1 Rhodanobacter sp.
AAGGCGTCGTTACCGCGCCGGTGTATCTGGACATCAGCCTGCAGCCGGGTGCGACCTTGACCCTGGATCTGCCCGCCGGCCATCACGGCTTCGCCTATGTCTTCGAAGGCGAAGCGGCGCTGGTCGGTGGTGAGCCACTGCAGCGCAGCGAGCTCGGCGTGCTGTCCGACGGCACGCAACTGCAGCTGGCCGGCGCCAACAAGCCCTCCCGCCTGTTGCTGGTGGCCGGCAAGCCGCTCAATGAACCGGTGGCGCGCTATGGCCCGTTCGTGATGAACACGCCCGCGCAGATCCAGCAGGCCATTGCCGACTTCCGCGCCGGCAAGTTCTGACGCTCCGACCACGCGCTAACGTGCGATGCGCACGGTGGCCGGGACACGGTGGATCGAAAGCTCGCCGTCCACCCAGCTTGCCGGCCGGTTGTCCAGCCACGCCCGTCCGGTGGGCTTGCCGGCATAGGGCCACGGCACGACCAAACCACCCGGCGGCAGGGTCAGGCCAGCCTGGATCCGCAGCTCCAGTTGCCCGCCATGCTCACGCAGGCGGTAGCTGAGCTGGCCATACGGCGTACGCAGTCGCTCGATGCCGACGCCCTGTCCCGGCAGCCACGCCGCCGGAATGCCGGCGGCCAGCACCAGTGTCTGGTCACGCTGGCGCACATACGCAAACATGTCGTACACCGAGCGCAGGAAGTCCGAGGCGATCCACGCGTGCGGCATGTCGCCGACGAAGCGCGGCTGGCGCGGATCGCGGCCGACCACCTCGGCCCACTGGTTCCATGTGGCGGGCCGACGGTCGGCGAGGAAAAAGTCGAGCAGCGCCGGCACGCGCTCGCGCCAACCCAGACGCACGAACGCCGCGACATTGCGCCATTCGTACGGCGTGTAGTCATCCCACGCTTTTTCCCCATCGCGCCGCGCCACGAAACCCTGCCAGTAGCGCTCGAACGTCTGCTCCAGCAAGTTCGGCGGCAGCCATGCCTGCGCACCGCCGGGCGACAGTGCGATGGTGGTGGAGGTGGGATCGAAATCCCCCAGTTCGGCGGCGCCTGGTATGTAGTCGATGCCATGCTGCTGGACGGCGGCAACGATCGACGCCTGCAGGTCACCACGAAATTCGTCGCGCGAAGCGGCGTAACGGGTCGCCGCGTCGAGTTTGCCCAGCGCCTGGGCCAGCGTCACCGCATCGTCGTAGCCGCGCAGCGACCAGAAGTCATCCCAGTACGAATGCATCGGCTTGGCGGCGTAGCCTTCGTGGCTGATCGAGGCCGGCATCAGGCCGAACAGGGCAGTGCCACGATGTGCCGGGGTGCGTTCGCTGGCGCGTAGCTGATCCATGAACGCGACGGTGCGCTCGACGTGCGGCCACAACTGCTCCAGCCGGGCGCGGTCACGGCGGTAGCGCCAGTCTTCGGCAATGGCAAACAGCAGTTCGCCCTGGCTGTCGTTCTCCGCCACCGGATCGGCGCCGCGCACGTCGACGCAGCACGGCACCTTGCCGGTAGTGAATTGATGCGGCGCGTACCACTGCACGAAGGCGCTGGCGACATCGTCATGGCCACTGCGCAGCAAGGCCTCCACCATCATCGCGCCGTCGCGGATCCACGTGCGCGCGTACGAACGCGTGCCCGGTTGCAACGCCGGGCCGTCGCGCGACAACAGCATTTGCGCCTGTGCGCTACGCACGGTGTCGGCCAGCGCCTGTTGGGCGACCGGCAACTGCAGCCGTACGTGGTTGAGTTTTTCGCGCCATGTCGCGGCCACCGCGTCGCGTTGTTGCTGCAGCCACGGCGCGACGTTGGCCGGCGGCACGAAGGGCTGTGCATCGACCGGCACGACCAGGCCGAGACTGACGCTGGCGTGCGCCGGCACGGTCAGTCGATACAGCAGCGCGGCCTGCGCATGGCCACTGTCGTCGTGCAGCGTGGCTACACGCGGCCGGTCGCCGCGCGCCAGCTGCTGCGGCAACGTGACGTCGGCATGGCTGCTGGCGACAAACGCGGTCGGCGGCAGCAGCGGCACGACACGCAAATCGTGATTGACCTGCACCGCATGCCAATCCCAATCAAGATCGTGGATCGGGCTGATGCCGCCGGGCGTGTTGAGGAACTGGGTCGGGGGGTTGACCTGGAACGGGCGCAGCAGCAAAGCCAGGGTGAGCGCGCGACGTTGTGCGCCATCATTGTGCAGGCGGTATTGCAGCAGCAGATTGGAGTGTTCCGGCGTGCCGCGGGCAAAAGCGGTGGTCTCCAGCCGCAGACTACCGGCTTGCCAGTGCACGGTAGGGATCGGCAAGTAGCCGTCCTGCAGGCTTTGCGTGCTCTTCACCGTGGCCCAATTGATCAGCTGGCCGCGATCGACCAGCATCGGCTCGATCGACCAGCCGCCCTTGCGTACTTCCACGACGCCGTCTTCGGAGATCAGCGCCGATCGCCTGGCGCCGCCGTCGACGCCAACCAGGGTCCAATAGCTTTGCTCGCCTGCGAAGCCGCGCGGATACATCCCGCGTGGTGCGCGCTGCGCTTGTTGTTGCAGCAGGGCGTTGGGGGTGAGTTCGGCGAGCGTCGGGGTGGCCGTCGTGGCAGGCGGCAAGGGAGTCAACTGCAGGTTGCTGACACACAGCTCGCCGCGACCGCCCTGCCCGGCATAGACGGTGAACTCCAGTGAACGCGTCTGCCGCAGCGTGCGGTCCTTGGCCGGACCCCATGCTGATTCGATCGCGCGCTTGCTGGCCGTGATCGTCTGCCAGTCACGCGTCGGTTGGAAATGCTCGCGGCGATACCACCACACGTTGTCGCCACTGGAATCGATCAGCTTCAGCTGCAGGTCGTTTGGCGCCATCGCGCCGCGCACGTCGAACGACAACGCGTAGTTGGCCGGGAACGTGATCGGCAGCGTGCGCCGAAGCGTGGCGCCACCGGAGACATGGTTGAAGTTGAAGTCCAGGCACAGTGCCTTGCCGTGCACAGCCGTGGCCGAGCGCAACGCGATGCTGATGTCGTCGGTGCCCAGCGCCTGCCACGCGCCGGGCTGGCTGAAGTCATCCAGGCTGCGCACGGTGTCGCCGGCATGCACCGCCGTGCTGAGCAGCAGCACCAGTGCCGGCAACACACTGAGCTGTCGGCGCACGGCTTCAGCCCTTCACGCTGCCCAACAGCAGCCCTTGCAGGTAGTAACGCTGCATCGCCAGGAACAGCAACAGCACCGGCAGCGTGGTGACGACCGCGCCGGCCATCATCAGTTCGCTGTCCTGCGAGTGTTCACGCGCCAGCGAAGCCAACCCGATCGGCAAGGTGTAATGCTCCTGTCCGGTCAGCACGATCAGCGGCCACATGAAATCGTTCCACGCGGCAAGGAAGGTGAAGATCGCCAGCGTCACCACGATCGGCTTCAGTAGCGGCAGCACGATCTGCGCAAAGATGCGCCACTCACCGGCGCCGTCAATGCGCGCCGCTTCCAGCAATTCATCGGGGATGCCACGGGTGTACTGGCGCACCAGAAAGATGCCGAACACGGTGGCCATCGCCGGCACGACCACACCGGCGTAACTGTTGACCAGGCCGAGGTACTTGAGCAGCAGAAACAGCGGCAGCATCGCCACCTGCGCCGGAATCACCAAGGCACCGAGCAACGCCTGGAACAGCCGCTCGCGGCCGGCAAAGCGCAGCTTGGCGAAGGCGTAGCCGGCCATCAGGTTGAACACCAACGACAGCGTGGTGATGGCGCTGGCCACCAGCAGGCTGTTGAGCAGATAGCGACCCATGCCGGCACGCACGAACAGCTCGCGGTAGTTGGCCCAGCTGGCGTGTTGCGGCAGCCATGCTGGCGGCAAAGCACTGGCCTCGCCCGGCGCCATGAACGACACCGACAGCATCCACAACAGCGGGAACAGCGCCACCGCCGCCGCGCCGAGCAGCAGGCCGTTGATCAATGCCTTGGTCAACCGCGGGCTCATGTCTGCTCTCCGTCCGGATGCTCCCCGCGCTGCGCGAGCTTCACCATCAGCACGGTCGCAGCAAACATGATCAGGAACAGCAGGAACGCCACTGCCGACGCGGAGCCGAGGTTCCACCACTTGAAGCCCTCGTCATACATCAGGTACAGCACGCTGACGGTGCTCTGCAATGGCCCGCCCTCGGTCATCACATACGGCTCGGCGAACAGCTGGAAATAGCCCGAAACGGTGAGGATGCCGACCAGCAGCATGGTGGGCTTCAGCGTAGGCAGGGTGATGTGGCGGAATTGCTGCCACGCCGAGGCGCCGTCGATGCGCGAGGCTTCGTACAGGTCCGGCGGGATCGCCTGCAGGCCGGCCATGAAGATGATCATGTTGTAGCCGAAGTTTTTCCACACTGCGAACAGGATGATCGTCGGCATCGCCCAATGCGGATCACCCAGCCAATCGATCGGGTGGATGCCGAGCAGGTCCAGCACGTAGTTCGCCATGCCGTATTTGGTGTTGAACAGGTAACGCCAGATCACCGCCACCGCCACCACCGTGGTCACCACCGGCGCAAACAGCGCGGTGCGGAACAGCGGCTTGCAGCGCGCCAGCGGTGAGTTGAGCAACATGGCCGCGCCAAGCGAGGCGCCCATCGACAGCGGCACGCCCACCGCCACGAAGTACACGGTGTGCCCCAGCGCCGACCAGAACAGCGGCCGATGCAGCAGTTCCCAATAATTGCCCAGCCCGACGAAGCGCAGGTTGCGGATATCCGCCAGAGCGTAAAGGTCGTAGTCGGTCAAGCTCAGTACCAGCGCGGCCAGCACCGGCAACAGGAAGAACACGCCCAGCACGAGCAAGGCGGGCGCCAGGAACAGCCACGCGGTGCGCGGCGAATTCATGGCCTCGGTCCCGCGCCGGGGTCGGGCCGGGCCTGCTCGACGCTGGCACGGTCCAGCACCCAGCGTCGTTTGGCCAGGATCGTGTCGGCACGCCGATTGATCTCGGCGGCGGCCTGGTCGATCGTCAGCCGCCCGGCCACCGCCTGCGCGGCGACCACCTGCATCTCGTTGGCGATGCGTTCCCATTCGGGTACGGCCGGTGCCGGCTTCACGTGCTCCAGCTGCTCGCGAAAAGCTCTCGCCTGCGGGTCGTCGCGCAGCGCGCCAGCTTGCCACGAGCTGCGCCGCGGCGGCATGTCGCCGAGCAGGTCGTAGAACTGCTGCTGCACTGATGGTTGCGACAGGTATTCAATCAACTGCCATGCGGCCTGCTTGTGCTGCGAAGTACGGAAGATCACCAGGCTGGAACCGCCGGCCACGCCGACGCCGGCGTCGTGCGGGCCCGGCAGTGGCGCCGTGGCCCAGTCTTGCTGCTGCGCTGCCGGCAGGCGCGCCCGGAACTCGCCGATGTTCCACGGGCCGGACAGGTAAAACGCGTACACGCCGCGGCCAAACTCCGACCACGGGTTGCCGGCCTCGACGTTGGTGATCGCCGGCGCCTGATGCAGGCGGAACGTGTCCACATAGAAGCCCAGCGCGCGCTTGAAGCCGGCGCTGTCGAAGTTGCCGTAGCGGCCGCCGTCGCGCAGCAGCGGATCAGGCTGCTGCAATGCCAGCGACAGCAGTTGCTCGTACTCGTTGGTCGGCAACAGGATGCCCCAGCGGTGCTGTGCGGGATCGCTCAGCGCAGCAAGCTGCCGGCGCCACTCGGCCCAGTCCTGCGGCGGCGTATCGAAGCCGGCCTGCTGCAGCAGATCCTTGCGATAAAACAGCAGTCGCGTATCGACGTACCACGGCACGCCGTACAGCGTGCCGTCGATCACGTTGGTGGCCCAGATACTGGCAAAGTAATCGCCTGGCTGCACGATGGCCGACGCGTCCACGCGCGCCTGCAGCGGCTCCAGCGCGTTCAGGGCGGCCAGTTCCGGCAACCAGGTGTTGCCGAGCTGACTGAGGTCCGGGGTGGAGTTGCCGGCAAAGGCGGTCAGCAGTTTCTGATGCGCGGCGGTCAGCGGCAGTTGCTGCACTTTCACGTGGATATTCGGGTGCGCACGCTCGAACTCCGGCAATAGCTGGATGACCGCCTCGCCTTCGCGGCCGATCGTCCAGAACGTCAGTTCATGGCTGTCCGACACAGGCGTGCAACTGCACAGCAGCGCGCCAACACACAAGGCGAACCCGGCCAGCCACAGGCGCCGCCGCGATGGTCGTGCGCGCGCGCCACGGCTCATTTTTCCGGCGTTCCCGAATCCAGCCAGCCGCCGCGGAAGCCGGCCCGCTCCAGTCCCTTGCGGATGTACGGATTCTTCTTCATCACGTCCCACACAAAGTCACTGCGCCAGTTCTCGATCATCAGCACGATCGGGCCCTGGTCGATGCCCAAATGCACGTCGTCCACCCAACCCAGATCCGGCACCACGCTGCCACTGCGCAACCGTGTGTCGACATGGAAGCTGGGATTGAATGCATCCAGAAAGCCGTACCGGTTGTAGATGTGTTTGCCATAGCGCAGCTTCATTTCGCGCAGGGCGGGAATCACCAGCTCCGGCGCAAACGCGATGGAGCCGGCGACGGCCGTGGGGGCAATGGTGCCGTCGTCGACAACGTACCCCAAGCCGGCGCCGCGGGCGATGTAGCCGTGAAATTGCCGGGCACGGCCGCGACCCTCCACGAGGACGCCTCCAGGTCCGTTGCTGGCGGTCAAGCCCCACACGTTCTTGCCGTAGCCGGTCCAGCGGCCGGGGTTGGCGATGGCGTAGTTGCGCTGGGCAATCACCGCGCGGCGGCTGTTCTCGAAATAATCCATGTCATGTTCACGGTTCCACGCATCGCGGATGTCGCGGAAATCGATCCACACATGACTGTACTGATGGCCAAACAGCGGCCCGAAGTTCAGCAGTTGCTCGCCGTGGAAGTGGCCCCAGCTGCGTGCATAGGTGCCGGTCCACGCCGGCCACACATCGTCGTCGACCGGATGGGTCGGCGAGCCCAGCGCCAACACGTACACCAGCATCGCCTCGTTGTAGCCCTCCCAGTCGTGCGGAATGAACTGGCCGCCGGGGGTCCAGCCCATGCTGATCAGCGG
>JBDTIE010000126.1:0-7080 GCA_039936515.1 Rhodanobacter sp.
CCGGTGTCCGGATCGCGAGCACCGATCAGCACGTTGCCGTCGGCGTCGATGCGCACGTACGGCCCCAGGTCGTGGAAGGTGTCGCCGAGCAAGGCCGGCGGCAGCGGCGGCGCGGCGCAGGCGGTGCGGATGCCCACCAGCAGCACGCCGGTGCCGCCGGCCAGCACCTGCAGGAAGCGCCGGCGCGACAGGCGGATGCCGGGCAAGGCCGGTTCGTCATCGGCCGCGCGGATGCCGGACTGATCCTCGTGCATGTTCATGCCTGTCCCGCCTTGCCCGCGGCCGTGCGCTTGATGGCGCGGCGCACGCGGGTCTGGCAACCGCAGCGGCACAGGTTGGGCAGGCGGTCGATGTCCTCGTCCGAGGGTTGCGGCTTGCGCTTGAGCAGGTCGACGGCGGCGATCAGCCAGCCCGGCGTGCAGTAGCCGCAGCCGATGGCGTCCTCGTCGATGAAGGCCTGCTGCACCGGATGCAGCGTGCCGTCGGCGGCGGCCAGGCCTTCAACCGTCACCACTTCGCGCGCGTCCAGCGCGGCCATGGTCACGCCCGCGGCCGACATGGCCTTGCCGCCGACCAGCACCAGGTCGGCGCCGCTTTCGCCGTGCTCGCCGGCGTACTTGGTACCGGTCAGGCGCAATACGTCTCGCAGGTACCACAGCAACGGCATGTGCGGGTCACCGGTGTGGCGGTAGTGCTCGCCGTTGATGCGCACGTCGATGCCGCCGCGCACCTTCTCGGCAACGATCACGCTCTCCGTACCGGCCGGCACGACCTTCGCTTGCGCGGGCACCATGGACGCTCTCCTTCAAACGTATCCGCGCATTGTCGCATTGCCCGGCGCTGCACTGGAAAACCGGCAGCTTGGAAAGCACGATCTCTCAGCGCGATCCGCGCCCGGCATGCCGCCAGGCGAAGTACACCGGCACCCCGGCGGCCATGATCAGCAAACCGATACCGGTGTTGCGCGGGTTGTTGATGAAGCTCAGCACCACCACCAGCGCCACGGTGGCGATGAACGCCAACGGCAGCCACGGATAGCCCGGTACCTTGAAGCCGGGGTCGTTTGCCGCGTGCCGCCGATACCAGAACAACGTGGCCACGCCGCCCGCGCACGCCAGCCAGTCGCCAAAGGTGGCGTAGTCCAGCAACTGGCCGTAGGTGCCCGACAGCGCCAGCACGATGGCCCAGCCACTGAGCAGCAGCAGCGCGACGTTGGGCGTATGCCAGCGCGGGTGCAGCCGTGCGACCGCGCCGAAGAACAGGCCGTCCTCACCCATCACCTGCAACACGCGTGCGCCGGCCACCAGGGTAATGTTGCAAAAGCCCAACGTGGAGATGGCCACGCCCAGCGCCATGAGCCGGGCGCCGGACGGCCCAAGCACCTGCGCCATGACGTCGGCCGCCGGCGCGGTGCTGGCGGCCAGCCCGGCGTGGCCAAGCACCGCCAGGTAGGCCACGTTGACCAGCACGTAGGCGCCGATCACCAGCGCCATGCCCAGCACCAGCGCGCGCGGCAATGTGCGTTGCGGCTCGCGTACTTCGCCGGCCAGGTTGTTGAGGTAAGTGAAACCGGAGTAGGCAAACAGCACCGGCAGGATCGCGCCGACAAAGCCCGCGCCCTGGCGCGCCGGATCACCGGCCAGCACCGACGCATGCCCGTCACCCGCGCCCGCCAGGTACATGCCACATGCCACCAGCGCCGCTACCGCCAGCAGCTTGAGCACGCTGAACAGGTTCTGGATCTGTGCCCCCAGGCGCAGGCCAAACAGGTTCAAGCCGGTGACAAACACCAGCGCGCCGATGGTCAGCGGCAGCGCCCAGACCGGCGACAGCCCGAACAGCGCGGCGGCATAGCTGGCAAAAATGGTTGCCACCGCAGCGGTGGAGCCGGAATAAATCACCAGCAGCATGGTCCAGCCAAACAGGAATCCGGCCAGTGGCCCGAAGGCCTCGCGCAGATAGACATACGTGCCGCCGGCGTGCGGACGCCGCGCGCCCAGTTCGGCATAACACAGCGCACCGATCAGCGTGAGCACGCCCGCCCCGGCCCAGATCAGCAACAGGCTCAGCCCCGACCCGGTGCGCTGCGCGGCGATGCCCGGATTGAGGAAGATGCCGCCGCCGATGACCCCGCCGACGACAATCATCGCGGCGTCCCACGGCCGCAGGCTGCGCTGGTAGCGCGGCTCAGGTGTGGACATGGGTTTCAGCGCCATACGGAAAGGCCGTCATGGTGACGGTTTGCCTGCGTGCCCGGCAAGCACCAGGGCCGCGTTGCGTAGATCAATCAATCTGCAACTGGCCACGCACGCCCATGGCGCAATGTCCGCCAATGCTGATGGCGCCAGTGGCCTGATCGTGGCGTACCTGCACCAGCCCGTCGCGACCGACCTCCCGGCCCTGACTGGCGCAATAGCTGGCGCCGTAGCCGGACTGGTCCGCGCGTGCAACCAGCCAGGCCATGATGGCCGCGTTGGCACTGCCGGTCACCGGATCTTCCGGGATGCCGTCGGCCGGACAAAACGCGCGCACGGCCATGGCCGCGGCTTTGTCGGCCTGGTGGCCAAACACGCTCACGCCCACGGCCTGCTGTTGCCGGCACAACGCGGCGACCGCATCCATGTCTGGCTGAAGCTTGCGCACCAACGCTGCCTGCTGCAGATCGCAAAGGATCCAGTGCGGACCGTTGTGCACGTGACAGGCGGCGTCAGCCGCCAGCTCAACGCCCAGCGCCGCGGCAAGCGCGCGCGCCAGTGGCGCGTCCGCGGCACGCACCCGTGCCGGCGGCGCCTGTACGTGGATGATGCGCGCCGGCCCGCTGCCGATGACCCGTACTGGCAGCAGGCCGGCGGCGCATTCCTGGATCAGTTCGCTCTTGCCCGGGTCAACGAGGCCTGCTTCAAGTGCCGCGTAGGCGCTGCCGACGCTGGGATGGCCGGCAAAAGGCAACTCCTGGCGCGGGGTAAAAATGCGTACGCGGTAATCGGCCGCCGCTTGCGTCGGCGGCAGCAGGAACGCGGTTTCGGAAAGGTTGGTCCAGCGCGCGATGCGTTGCATCTGCGTCGCGTCCAGCGCTGCGGCGTCGACCACCACCGCCAGCGGGTTGCCGGCAAACAGCTGATCGGAAAAAACATCCAGTTGCAGCCAGCGGAAACGCAGTGACATGGACTCGCGCCTGTGTGGGACGGGGCGTTACCGTGCCCCAGCGCGCCGCATGGCGCAAGCGCGTTCGTCACCAGGCTTGCGCCGGGTGACGAACGTGATGCAGTGCAATCAGAACCCGCTGCGCAGGAACACGTCGAGGTTGGCGACGTTGAGCGTGCCCACGCCCGCACCCGGCTCATAGCCGGGCTTGCCGTTGTAGAACCAGTTGTCACCGGCACGGATGTCGGTGAACGGCGACCACTTGCTGTGGCCGAAGATGGTTTGCAGCAGGTACACCTGCGGATTCCAGAAGCCGACGCGGTGACCGGCACTTTGCGTCAGCAGCGCGCTGATGCCGTTGAGTTGCGGTGCCACGAAGCTGGTTCCGCCTTCGGAGATCACCCCGCCATCGGTGCTGGACACCACGATGTAGCCAGTCTCCGGATCGGCATTGAGCGCCACGTCCGGCACGTTGCGGCCAAAGAAACGTGCGGGCAATTGCAGCAAGGTCGTGGGACCGGCGGCAGGGTCGTTGTAGGCCAGCGTCTGTTTGGCCTCGCTGCGACGTACGCCGCTGGTGAACCACTGATACAACGGCTCGTGCCAGTACACGCTCACGCCGCCGCCACCACCGACCGAGAACAGCGCCTCACGCGGGGCAAACGGCAACAGGTAGTCCCAGCCCCAGACGCTTTCCTGGGTGATGGACAACACCACGTCGCCGGCGCGGTTGGTGAAAGTGACCGGCACCGTGGTACCGCCGGCGGCCGTCATGTACGGGTCGGAGGCGGGCGAGTCGACGGTCAGCGGCGCGTTGAATTCGTACGGTCCGGTTCCGGTACCGAGCGAGCGCACGGTGTCGTAGGCGCCGGAGTCGCCGCTGGCGGCAAACACCGACTGGCCCTGCGCGGCAGCCTCCATCAGGATCTGGTGGAACACCTGCAAGTCGCCGGCGTCGCTGGTGTCCGTGACGGCCGCGCCATCGACGTTGAGCGCGGCGAAGTTGAACGCCTCCGGCAAGCCCCAGCTGGTGGAGATGCTGTCGGCCTTGTTGTCCACCACCGCCTGCATGAATGCATCGGTGAAACCGGTGCCTTCGTTCGGTGCGTGGTAGACGATGATCTTTGCCCACGGCGCCAGGCCGCCAGACTGCTCCACGTCCAGCGCGGTCTCGCCACTGCCACCGTCAAACACCGCGCCGCCGTCCACCGGCACCAGGCGGATGCGGTTCTTCTTCGTCTTCAGGCCGATGCCGTCCCAATAGGTCTGCGCGTCGGCTGGATCGAAGTCCGACAGGGTGACGATGGCCACCGTCGTCCCTTTGCCGTTGATGCCGCGCTGGTACAGCGGGTTGATGTTGTAGAAGTTGGCGACGTCGCCCACGGTGTATTGGCCCGGCTCGCCGGTGGCCGTGGGATTGCCGCTGGCATCGGCGCTGCGTGCCAGCGTTGTCGGCGTGTGCTGCAGCTGCAGGCCGGTGATGCCTGGCGCACTGATGCGGTGCGAGCGGTAATGGTTGGCGTTGTTCAGGCCGCTGGTACTGAGCACGATCTGGCCAAGCGCCGGTGGCAGCACCAGCGGCGACGCCGGGCGATGGAACGCGGCCGCACGGTCGTGCGCATCATAGGTATGGATGCTGGTGTGAAACGCCTTGGCGAATTGCGCCAGCGTGCCAGTGGTCTGTACCGCCATGTGGTTGGCGAGCACACGGCCGGTCAGGCCCTGGCTGGTGAGAAACGCTTGCACCTGCGCGATTTCAGCCTCGGTGGCGCCGTACTGGCTGGCAAACTGCGCGGTGTCGATGAAGCGGTGGTACTGCGCGCTGCCGGGCGTCACCGTGGCCTGGATGTACTGCTCCAGCGCCGCCTGGTTGTGCAGTTTGAGAAACAGCGTGACGTGTGCGGTTTGCGCGGCGGGGGCAAGCCCCATGTCGATGGCGGTGTGCGTGCCACTACCAAGGGCGACGCCTGAAATGCTGCCCAGGATGATCGTCAGGGACGCTGCAAGAACCTTGCGATGCATTTGCATGTGGATCTCCGTTGAAAAGGCTGATTGCCCCGCGGGCCGGCCGCGGCTCCAGCGTCCAGCTCCCCCTGCAGGCGCGACGCCGATGCCACGCTAGCGCGATGACCGGCCGGGTGGAATGGCTTGCGGAGCGAAAGTTCTTGCGGTGATCGGGCATAGGGAATGGTGAACAGGGAACAGGAAGCGCTGAGGAATCGAAGAGTGCTGCCTTTCCAATTCTCCAGTCCATGTTCCTTATTCCCTGCATAAAAGCCAATAGCCGTCTATACGTCCAAACGATAATTCATTGCAATCGACCGGCCGGGGCATGACACTACGCGTTCTTGCGCAGCTGGTTTGCGCTTTTCGCGGCTTGTGCCGCCAAGGTTCCCGTGAGCGAGATGGTCAGCGCGTCGACTGGCGTCGATGCACGATGGGTGGTGATGAAATTCGGCGGCAGCAGTGTCGCCAGCGTGCCGTGCTGGCAGGCCATCCGCGACCTGGTTGCCAGCCGTCGCGCCGAGGGCGCACGGGTACTGGTGGTGGTGTCGGCGTTGTCCGGTGTCACCGACGCCTTGCGCCAGCTGAGCAAATGCGCTGACCGTGACCAGCGGGTCGAAGCCGCCACAGCCATCGCCCGGCGCCATCACGATTTGCTGCAACTGATGGGCCTGCCGCAGTCGCCGGCGCTGGATGCACGCCTTGCCGATCTTGCGCTGCTGGCGATGGACGGTTGCACTGCACACGATGCGCGCACCTACCAGGCGCAGGTGCAGGCGCACGGCGAGTTGTTGTCCAGCGCCTTGGGCGCGGCGTTTCTGGCGCACGCCGGCATCCCCACGCAATGGCTGGACGCGCGCGAATGCCTGGGCGCCATCGCGCTGCCCAACCAGAACGAGCGCACGCGCGTACTTTCGGCAATGGTGCGGGCCACGCCGGACGCGGCGCTGGCCGCGCGCCTGGCCACGCTGGGCGAAGTGTTCATCACCCAGGGCTTCATTGCGCGTGACGCCCAAGGGCGCACCGTGCTGCTCGGGCGTGGTGGCTCCGATACCTCGGCGGCGTGCTTCGGTGCGCTGCTGCAGGCGCAGCGGGTGGAGATCTGGACCGATGTCGCCGGCATGTTCAGCGCCAACCCGCGGCACGTGCCGGGCGCGCGACTGTTGCAACGGCTGGATTACGAGGAGGCGCAGGAGATCGCCTCCACCGGCGCCAAGGTGCTGCACCCGCATTGCCTGTCGCCGTTGCGCGTGCCGGGCGTGCCGCTGCTGATCAAGGACACCAACCATCCAGAGCTGGCTGGCACTGTCATCGGCCCGGAAGTGCGCGCGCATGCGCCCAGCGTCAAGGCCATCAGCGCACGCAAGGGCATCACCCTGGTGTCGATGGAGTCGGTCGGCATGTGGCAGCAGGTCGGCTTTCTCGCCGACGTGTTCGCGCACTTCAAGACCCATGGCTTGTCGGTGGATCTGATCGGTTCGGCCGAAACCAACGTCACCGTGTCGCTGGACCCGACCGAAAACCTGCTCGATTCGGACGCCATCGCCGCGCTGGCGACCGATCTGGCGACGGTGTGCCGGGTCAAGGTGATTGCCCCGTGCGCGGCGATCACGCTGGTCGGACGTGGCATGCGTTCGCTGCTGCACACGCTGTCGGAGGTGCTGGCCGAATTTGGCCACCTGCGCGTGCACATGATTTCGCAGTCGTCCAACAACTTGAACCTGACCTTCGTGGTGGACGAGGAGGTAGTCGATGCGCTGCTGCCGCATCTGCACGACCTGCTGATTGCCGCCGGCGCATTGCGCACCGATGACAGCGCGCTGTTCGGGCCGAGTTGGCAGGCGTTGTACGGCGCCGGTGATATCGCCGTGAGCGCACCGCAGTGGTGGCGCGACGTCGCGCGCACGCGCCTGCTGCAGCTGGCGGCGCAAG
>JBDTIE010000127.1:0-3751 GCA_039936515.1 Rhodanobacter sp.
GATACGCCTTCACGCAACACCGCCAGCTTCTGCTCCAGCGCCTGGCGCGACTGCTCGTGCTGGCGCAGCGTGGCGTCGCATTCCTCCAGCGCGCGACGTGCGTCCACCAGTTGGCGGTCAACCAGCAAGCGCTGCTCGAGATAGGTCTGGCGTTCGCTTTCCAGTTCGGCGGTGGGATCTGAACCTGCGGCGAGCTGTTCGGCTATGTCGCTGCGGCGCAACTCGATCTGCTTGAGCTGGCTGTCCATGCGTGCCAGGGATTGCTCCAGCGACACGCACGAAGCGCGGCGGGATTCCAGCGCCAGCGCCAGCGCATGCGATTGCTCGGCAGCGTCGCGCGCGTTCATGCGCGCCTCCTCGCGCGCCTCCAGCAGGGCGCGGCGCTCGTTTTCGAGCTCGCGGCGCTGGTCTTCCATGTCGCCCATGACGCCCACGGATTCGTCCAGCCGCGCCCGCGCTTCGCGCGTCTGGCTCTGGATGTCATCCAGTTGCGCGGCCAGCTCAGCCAGCTCGCCAACCACCTTCTCGGCCCGCGCGCGTGCGCTTTCCAGCTTGCCGCCATGGCTTTGCACCTGCCCGGCCAATTCGCTCTGGCGGCGGTGGGCGGCGTACAGCTCGCGCTGTGCGTCATCACGCGCGCGCTCGATGTCGGCCTTGCGTGACCGCACCTGGTCCAGTTGTTCGGCGAAGGTTTCCAGTTGCGTGTCCAGCGTGGCGACTTGCTCGGCCAGCGTGCGCAACTCGCGTTCGCGGGCAAGCACGCCAACGTGGTTGCCTTGCGCGCGGCGCACCCTGGCCCAACCCGGCGCCAGCCATTCGCCAGCACGCGTGATTATTGACTGGCCGACACCCAGGTTGAGCACGCGCACGCGCGCCTCCTCCAGTGTCTGGGCAGTCTGCACCTGGCCCAACCAGTGCAGCGCCGCGGCCGGGCCGCGCACGCACGCGGCCAGCGAGCCGGGTGCGCCCGACGCCCCGTGTGCGGCTGAGAGCAGCGCAAGATCGGCCTCACCCAAACCGTCCAGTTCGGCTGTCAGCGTCGGCAGCTCATCTACCAGCACGCCATCGAGCAGCCCGGCGAGCACGGTTTCAACCGCGCGTTCCCAACCGTTGTCCACTTGCAGCGCGGCGCCCAGGCGCTGCGCGCGGTCCAGGCCCAGGCGCGCCAGCCAGCCGCTGGCGGCACTCTCCTCCTGGCCCAGGGCTGCGTGTTGCAAGGCTTCGAGCGAAGCTTGCCGCCCGCGCGCGGCTTGCACCTGCTGACGCGCCTGGTTGAGCTGCGACTGCAAGCCGCGCTCGTCCTCAAGACTCTGTTCGTGTTGCGATTTGTGCTCGGCCAGCAACGCGCCAAGCGTTTCCACGCGCTCGCGCTGGGTGTCGTGATCGGCATGCAATTGGGTGCCGGCGGCGTCCAGTGCGGCTATGTCGACCGTTTTCTGCTCGGTCTCCAGTGCTTCGCGCCGACGCGCCAGGTCCAGTCCCTGTCGGTCCAGGTAATTGAGTTTGGTGCGCTCCACTTCCGCGGCACGGCTGGACTCCCCGGCGTTGCGCGTATGCGCGTCCCAGCGCTGTTGCCAATCCGCCAGCCGGGTCTCGGCGTCGCGCTGCGCAGCGGCGGTGGCGTCCTGCATTTCCCCCAGCGCCTCGAGCTTGGGCTCGCCCTCGACCAGGGCTGTGCGCAGGGTGGCGTGCTGTTCGCGGTCGGCATCGATCTGCGCCGCCAGCGCGGCGTGCTCGTCTGCGGCGCTGGCCTGCGCCCGCTGCAGGCGTTCGCTGGTCTCACGGTTGTGCTGCACCTGCTGCTCGACCCGGGCGATCTCCGCGCCGACGCGGTACACCTGTGCCTGGACATCGTTGAGTTGGCCATTGGCACCAACATGACGCTCGCGCATGGTCTCTATCTGCGCCTCGACTTGGCGCTGGGCGGCAAGCTGCTTGTCGATCTCGGTCTCGGCTGCGGACAAGCCGGTGTCTTCGCTGTCTTGCTGCGCCTTCAGGCCGCGGTATTCGAGCGCGCGCAGCTCGGCCTCGTTGTGCGTCTGTTCGGACTTGAGTGCCTTCCAGCGCTCGGCCGCGCGCGCCTGGCGGTTGAGGTGTTCCAGTTGCTTGTCGACCTCGTCGCGCACATCGCGCACGCGGTCGAGGTTTTCGCGCGTGGCCTTGATGCGGCTCTCGGTTTCCTTGCGCCGCTCCTTGTACTTGGAGATGCCGGCTGCCTCTTCCAGGTGATTGCGCAGTTCGTCGGGATGGGCGTCGATGATCTGGCTGATCATGCCCTGCTCGATGATCGAGTAGCTGCGCGGACCCAGACCGGTACCGAGAAACAGATCGGTAATGTCGCGGCGCCTGCATCGCGTGCCATTGAGCAGATAGGCTGATTGCCCGTCGCGACTGACCTGGCGCTTGACCGAAATCTCGGCGTACTGGCCGTACTCGCCCTGCACCGCACCGTCGGAGTTGTCGAAGATCAACTCCACCGTCGCCTGGCCCACCGGCTTGCGTGTGCTCGAGCCGGAAAAGATCACGTCCGTCAACGAATCACCGCGCAGCCGGCTGGCCGCACTCTCGCCCATGACCCAGCGAATGGCGTCGATGATGTTTGACTTGCCGCATCCGTTGGGCCCGACCACGCCGACCATGTTGCTGGACAGTTGCAAGGTGGTGGGGTCGACAAAGGACTTGAAGCCGGCGAGTTTGATGGTGGTCAGGCGCATGCGGACATCACGGCGTGGCGGGTGGCGGCAGGTTGCCGGGACAGTGCGGTGTGCGCCGCGGTGGCGCAAGACGAGGAAGTCGGTGGTTGCCGCGTCATCGGCGGATCACGGCGCGGACGGGCCGGCTTGCGCATCGATCGCCAACGCGTGGATGCCGTGATCCATCAGGTCCGCGACAGCGGCATACACCAGGCGATGGCGCTGGATCGGCGTGGTGCCGGCAAATGCAGCGCTGACGATGCGCACATGGAAGTGGCCCTTGCCTTCACCGGCGTGGCCTATGTGCTTGTGGCCTTCGTCCAGCACCTCAAGGAGGTCGGGCGCAAATTCCGCCTGCAGCCGCCCGGCAATGCGTTGGGCCATGGATGACGAGGTCCCGGTCATGCCGCAGGTAACGCCTTGAGGAAAGGCTTGACCTCGGTGTGCGCGTACACGCCGGCGGAGATGTACGGATCAGCGTCGGCCCATGTTTGCGCGTCGGCCAGCGAGGCAAACTCCGCCACGATCAGGCTGCCGCTGAAGCCGGCCGGCCCCGGCGAGTTGCTGTCGATGGCCGGGAATGGACCGGCCAGCAGCAATCGCGCTTCGTCCTGCAACTGGTGCAGGCGTGCGAGGTGCGCGGGCCGCGCCGCCTTGCGCGCAGGCAACGACTCGGGATTATCGGTGCCGATGATGGCGTACCACATGGCTCAGGCCTCCGGACGCATGTAGGGAAACAGCAGCACGTCGCGGATCGACGCCGAGCCGGTCAGCAGCATCACCAGGCGGTCGATGCCTACGCCCAGGCCGCCGGTGGGCGGCAGGCCGACCTCCAGCGCGCGGATGTAGTCGGCGTCGAAATGCATGGCCTCGTCGTCGCCGGAGTCCATTGCCTCGACCTGTGCCCTGAAACGTGCCGCCTGGTCGTCGGGATCGTTCAACTCGGAGAAGCCATTGGCAATCTCCTTGCCGTTGACGAACAGCTCGAAGCGGTCGGTGAT
This sequence comes from Rhodanobacter sp., assembly GCA_039936515.1. Classification (GTDB taxonomy): domain Bacteria; phylum Pseudomonadota; class Gammaproteobacteria; order Xanthomonadales; family Rhodanobacteraceae; genus Rhodanobacter. The sequence goes on from JBDTIE010000127.1 coordinate 3,695, forward strand.
GCCCTTGTCGGTGTCGCTTTCGCGCGCCAGCGGCGACACCTCGACCGGATGGTCGGT
>JBDTIE010000128.1:0-14958 GCA_039936515.1 Rhodanobacter sp.
AATTACGCTGCCTGTGTCGCCATTCCAGCGTTTGCTGAAGCGGCGGACTGTCAGGCAGTGACGACAGCATCCTTGCCGTCGCTTCAGGGCCGCCGTCCCCACGAGGACCCTGATCCACCATCTCGCGATGGTGGCTCCCCCACATCGATGAACCGATCCTAACGAAGTGTTCACGTTTGCGGTATGCGAAAAATTCCTAGACGTGCGCAGGCGACCGGGCGCCGTTGCACGAGCGGGTGCTGTCGAGTCCGTGGTCGCGCGACCGCGGGTGTACTACGCCGTGGCTGGAGGCAGCGCCTGACGGCGCTCGCGCGGTGCTGGTTCGCAACGCAGCAGTATGCGCAGGTGCACGCCGGCATCATTCGGGCGCAGTCGGAATTGCCCGCCAAGTGATGTGACCCGATCGCGCATGCCTTGCAGCCCCCGACCGCCGCGGGGCAGGCGGCCGGGCAGGCCGTCGCCGTTGTCGCGCAGATCCAGCAGGGCAACGGCCACGCTGTTGCGCTGGCCGATGCGCAGCCGCAGGGAAAATCGGCTGGCCTTGGCATGCTTGACCGCGTTGGTGGCGCTTTCCTGCACCAGGCGGTAAATGGCGGTTCGCGTGTCGTCGTCCAGCAAACGTGGGTCGCCGTGCATTTCGGTGTGGTAGCTCATGCCGGCGCTATTCAGAAGGTCGCGGATCGGCCCTTCGTCCAGCGCGCGAAGCAAGCCGAATTCATCCAGTACCGCCGGGCGCAAGTCGTCCAGCAGCCGATGCAGGGCGCGGCGCATATGCCCGAGGATGTTGTTGACCGAGGCACTGATGTCTTCCAGCCCGGCCGCATGCAGGCGCGCCTGGGCGAGCTTGACGTGGGTCTGGATTGCCGTGATGTTTTGCCCCAGCTCATCGTGCAGTTCGGCTGCCAGGTGTCGGCGTTGTTCCTCGTCCGCGCGCAGGTTGCGGCGTGCGGCGCTGCGCAATTGCGTCGCCAACTGGTCGAGGCGGCGGTTGACCGCTCCGAGGTAGACGTTTTGCTCGACAACTTTTGCGTTGCTGTCGCGCAGGGCATCGGTGGCCGATCCGAGCAACAACGCACCGGTACCGGCCACCGCCAGAAACAGGTAGGCCGGTGCGCCTGGTGGCAGATGGCCGAGATGTTGGTCGACCATCGTCATGCCCAGGCTGGTGGTGATCATGGCCAGGCTCGCACCGCGCCAACCGTGGCGGAAGGCGAAATACAACACCGGTGCCAGCGACAACACGCGCGCCAGCTGTGGCCGCGGTGCGCCCTGTTCGGACAGGAGCATGAGAATCACCATCGACGGCAGCATCACCAGCAAGCCATCCGCTGTCAGTGGTGCGATCGCCGTGCGCTCGGGCCGGGCACTTATCAGCAAGATCATGAGCGGTGCAATCAACAGCATGCCCAGGTATTGCCCGAGCAGTGCCTCGCCCAGCACATTGAGCAGCAGCGCCGACGGAATCGGCACGCGCGTGAACTCCAGCAGCACCGCATTGGTGGCGGTAATGGCGATGACGGTAACCGCCATCGACAGCAGCAGTCGCGTCATCGCCTGCGGCGTCTGCAGGCTGACATGCATGTTGAAGCGCTGCAGCAGCCACACCGCGGCGGCCATCGCCAGTGGTTCGGGCGCGGCCTGCAGCAGTCCGGCAGCGCCATCGGGCCAGCTTTGCGCCGCGCTGACAATCACTGCGGCGACCAGCTCGGCGACCAGCAGCCATCCCCAGCGACGCGCCGGCAGCAGCAGCAAGGCGCCGAAGCGCAGGCCGTAGACAAGCATCCAGTACGGCTGCATCGTCGTGGACAAGAGCAGCCACGCGAACAGGTAGCCGGCACCCAGCAGCGGACCGGGAACGGACAGATGGTGGACTCGCGAATGCACGCGCGCATGGTACATGGGCGGCGCACGCGGTCGTGGCGCTCACCGGCTGCATGTCGTGTCTGTGTAAAGTAGGCACATGCACAGCATTGTTTTGGTTGACGACCACGCCCTGGTGCGAGAGGGGTTCAAACGCCTGATCGAGATGGAAAGCGACCTGGACGTGGTCGCCGAATGTCGTACCGCCGATGACGCGGTGGAGGCAGTCGGTCACTGGCGCCCCGACGTGGTGGCGCTGGATCTGTCGCTGCCCGATGGCGGCGGCCTGCCGTTGATCGAGCACCTGCTGAGCGTCTCCCCGGACACCGACATCGTCGTGCTCAGCATGCATGACAGCGAGCCGTACGTATCCGAGGCCTTGCGTCGCGGCGCGAGCGGTTATGTCACCAAGGGGGCAGGACCCGAAGAGCTGATTGCCGGGTTGCGCGCGGTGATGCGCGGCGAATGTTTCCTCAGTTCGGACCTGCGCGAGCGCCGCGCGCGCAGCCCGGGCGACTGCCTGGATCCGCTCAGTCGGCTCACGGCCCGCGAGCGCGAGGTGTTCCTGCTGCTGGCCGGTGGCCTGGCGCCCAAACAGGTGGCCGGTCGCTTGGGCATCGGGCAGAAAACCATCTACATCCACCGCGCCAGTCTGATGGGCAAGTTGGGCGCCGGCTCGGAGCTCGATCTGTATCGCATGGCCAGTGAACGCGGGTTGCTGCCGCCGGTGGATTGACCTGCGCTATGCGTCCTGTGCGCGGTCGAGCATCTGCCGCGCGTGCGCCCGGGTCTGGCGGGTGATCTCCACCCCGCCGAGCATGCGCGCCAGCTCGTCGCGGCGGCCGGCCTCATCCAGGTGTGCAATCTGCGTGCGCGTGATCTGCCCGTCGGTTTCCTTGCTGACGCTCAGGTGATGGTGGCCTTGTGCGGCTACCTGCGGCAGGTGGGTCACGCACAGCACTTGGCAATGGCTGCCGAGTGCGCGCAGTTTCTGCCCGACGATCTCGGCCACAGCACCGCCAATGCCGCTGTCCACCTCGTCGAACACCATGCTGCCGACGCCGTCATCGCCCAGAGTGGCCACCTCGATGGCCAGGCTGATGCGTGCCAGTTCGCCACCGGAAGCCACCTTGCGCAATGGCCGCGGCGGCTGGCCGGGGTTGGTGCTCACCAGCAACTCGCAGCGCTCACGGCCTTGCGCGTCGGGCTCGCCGGTTTCGACCGCATCCAGCTGCACGAGCAGCGTGCCTGCGGCCATGCCCAGTTCGGCCATCAACGCGCTGACGGTATCTCCCAGGCGCGTGGCCGCGGCCTGGCGCGACGCGCTCAATGCCGTCCCCGCGGTAGCGTATTCGGTGGACAAACGCGCGCGCAACGCGGTCAGTTGTTCCAGAGCCGCTCCGGCGTTTTCCAGGTCATCCAGCTCGGCGCGCAATGCCGCCAGTTTGTCCGGCAGTTCGCCGATTCCGACGCGGTGGCGGCGGGAAAGATCGTGCAGATGGGTAAGGTGCTCGTCGACGGCGACGAAGCGTTGCGGGTCCAGGTCCACGTCCTGCGCATAGCGGCTGAGGTCATCGACTGCCTCGCCAATCTGGATCCCGGCGCTGTCCAGAAGCTCGAGCGCGGCGGCAAGCTTGTCGTCCAGCGCCGCCAGCCGCGAGAGTTCGTCACGCGCGCGGCCAAGTGCACGCTGGGCCGCGTGTTCGCTGTCACCGTCAAGGCGTTCGTTGATATCGGCCACACCGCTGGCCAGGCGCTCGGCGTTGGCCAGGCGCTTGTGGCTGGCTTCCAGTTCGCTCAGGGCCTCGGCGGTCAGCGACCATTGCTGCAGGTCGTCCAGTTCGTGACGCAGCAGCTCGATGCGCTGCGCGCGGTCGTCGCCGCCGCCGAGCTTGAGCATGCGCTGGCCTGCCTCGCGCCAATGCGTGGCCGTGTCCTGCACTGCGCGCAGCAGCTCGGGATGATTGGCATAGGCGTCGAGCAGATGCATCTGGTGGCTGCGTGAAAGCAGCGCCTGGTGCTCATGCTGACCGTGGATTTCCACCAGCAGTGCAGCCAGGTCGCCCAGCTGCCTGGCATTGGCGGGGCGGCCGTTGATCCAGGCGCGCGAGCTGCCCTCGCTGCGGATCACGCGCCGCAATTGGCAGGCCCCGTCGTCGTCCAGCTCTTCTTGCCGCAGCCACTGACGGGCCAACGGCAGGTGGGCCAGATCGAACTCCGCGGCCAGTTCGGCCCGCTCGCTGCCGGCACGCACCATGGTGCTGTCCGCGCGCGCGCCCGACAGCAGCATCAGCGCGTCCACCAGCAACGATTTGCCGGCGCCGGTTTCGCCACTGACAACGGTCAGGCCGGGCGCAAAGCTGATCTCGGCAGCTTCCACCACGGCGAAATGGCGCACGTAAAGCGAGGTGAGCATGGGCGGAAAGTGCCGGAGGAAGGTTCGATTGTAGCGGCAGCATCAGGCTGAACGCGCCACGCGCGTAGCGCGGCGCGACTTGCAACGGGCACGCACAGACCTTATTTCTATGGAGTCTCAAAAGCTGCTACAGCAGGACGGCTTCCGGCGCATGAACTCTCATCAGGGCAATGATCTCGACGCGCGCTCGCGACGGCTGCTGCGTGCCCTGATATCGCAATACCTGGTCGACGGCGAGCCGGTGGGTTCTCGCACCCTGGCACGCTCTTCGGGGCTGGACGTGAGTCCTGCCACCATCCGCAACATCATGTCGGACCTGGAAGATGCCGGTCTGGTTGCCTCGCCGCACACCTCGGCCGGACGCATACCCACCCCGCGCGGGCTGCGCTTGTTCGTCGACAGCCTGATCGAGCTGCAGCCACTGGCCGATGACGACATGACGCGTTTGCGCCGCGAACTGCCGCCGGGCACCACCACCACGCTGGACATGCTGGGCAACGTGTCGACCCTGCTTTCTGCCATGACACGCTTCGCCGGAGTGGTTACCGTCCCACGCCAGGTGGATTTCCCGCTGCGACACATCGACTTCGTGCCGTTGCCGGACGTGCGCGTGCTGGTGATCCTGGTGTTTACCGACAACCAGGTGCAGAACCGGGTCGTGCAACTGGCCAAGCCGTTGGGCCGGCAGGATCTGGAACATGCGGCCAACTATCTCAACAGCCAATTCGTCGGCCTGCGCATGGACGACATCCGCGCGCGCTTGCTGGCCGAGCTGCGTGCGGCAAGCAGTGAACTCAACCGCATGCTGGCCAACACGGTGGAGCTGGCCAACGCCTCGTTTGCGCCGCAACACGGCGAAGATGACGTGCTGGTCAGCGGACAGACCAACCTGATGGCCTGCGCGGAACTGGCCGACGTGCAGCGCCTGCGCGAGCTGTTCGAGACTTTCCAGCACAAGAACGAGTTGTTGCACCTGATGGAGGGCTGCGCGCGCGCACCTGGCGTGCGCCTGTTCATCGGCGAGGAGTCCGGCTTTACCGCGTTTGATGGTTGCTCGGTGGTCACCGCCAGCTACGGTGCGCAAGGCCGCGTGCTGGGTGCGGTTGGTGTGATCGGCCCTACACGCATGGCCTACGAGCGGGTGATTCCGGTGGTGCAGGCCACGGCCGGATTACTCAGCGATGCCTTGAATCGCGTCGCCACGACCCTATAACCGCAGCAGCGCGCACGGCGATGTCAGCGTGCGCTTTTCCATACATCCGTCCGTATATCCGTTTGATCATTGGAGCGACCCATGCAAGACAGCGACGCACGCATACCTGACCCCGATGCCGGCCCCGAGCCCGGCGCCGCGCCTGCGCAAGATGTCGACGTGGAGTCGCTTCTTACCGAGCTGGCGGCACTGAAGGCCAGTAATGCGCAGTTGCGCGACAGCATGTTGCGCGAACGTGCCGAGCTGGAAAACCAGCGCCGCCGCCAGCAGCGTGACATGGACCAGGCGCGCCGCTTTGCCAACGAAAAGCTGTTGAACGAGTTGCTGCCGATCTACGACGGGTTGGAGCGCGGTTTGGCGGTGGAAACCGGCGACGTGGCTTCCGTGCGCGAAGGCATCAGCTTGACGTTGAAGGAGCTGCTGCGCATTGCCGGCAACAACGGTCTGGTGCAGGTAGATCCCGTCGGCCAGCCTCTGGACCCGGAGCGCCATCACGCTGTCAGCGTCGTGGACGCACCCGACAGTGCACCGGACACCGTGGTGACGGTTCTGCAAAAGGGCTATGTGCTCAACGATCGGCTGTTGCGCCCCGCGCTGGTGGCCGTCGCCAAGGGCGATTGACCAGGCGTATTTGCACGGACCGCCGCTTCGGCGGCCACTAAATTCGGGTTGCGGCTTGAATCGTCAGGCCAGAACCCCATCTGAAAACCAGTCGCGGACCGTTGGGACCGCTGCAACCTTGGAGTCAAATCATGGGCAAGATCATCGGTATCGACCTGGGCACCACCAATTCCTGTGTCTCGGTCATGGAAGGCGGCACGGCAAAGGTCATCGAGAATTCCGAGGGTGACCGCACCACGCCATCCATCGTCGCCTTCACCAAGGACGGCGAAGTGCTGGTCGGTGCCTCGGCCAAGCGCCAGGGCGTGACCAACGCCAAGAACACGTTCTACGCGGTCAAGCGCCTGATCGGCCGCAAGTTCACCGACGCCGAAGTGCAGAAAGACCTCAGCGTCGTGTCCTACGGCATCGTCGCCCACAGCAATGGTGACGCCTGGGTGCAGACTGCCGACGGCAAGCAGATGGCGCCGCAGGAAATCTCCGCCAAGATCCTCATGAAGATGAAGAAGACCGCTGAGGACTACCTCGGCGAGACGGTGAACGAGGCGGTCATCACTGTGCCGGCTTACTTCAACGACAGCCAGCGCCAGGCGACCAAGGACGCGGGCAAGATCGCCGGCCTGGAAGTCAAGCGCATCATCAATGAGCCCACCGCGGCGGCGCTTGCCTACGGCATGGACAAGTCCGGTGGCGACCGCAAGATCGCGGTGTACGACCTGGGCGGCGGCACGTTCGACGTGTCCATCATCGAGATTGCCGAGGTCGATGGCGAGAAGCAGTTCGAGGTGCTGGCGACCAACGGCGACACCTTCCTGGGCGGTGAGGATTTCGACCGTCGCGTCATCGACTACCTGGTGGACGAGTTCCAGAAGGATCAGGGCATCGATCTGCGCAAGGACCCGCTGGCCTTGCAGCGCCTGAAGGACGCGGCCGAGCGCGCCAAGATCGAGTTGTCGAGCTCGCACCAGACCGAGGTCAACCTGCCGTACGTCACAGCCGACGCGTCCGGTCCGAAACACCTCAACATCAAACTCACCCGTGCCAAGCTCGAGGCGCTGGTCGAGGACCTGGTCAAGCGCACCATCGAGCCGTGCCGTATCGCGCTCAATGACGCCGGCCTGCGCATTTCCGATGTCAACGAAGTGATCCTGGTCGGCGGGCAGACGCGCATGCCCAAGGTGCAGGAGGCGGTCAAGGAGTTCTTTGCCCGCGAGCCGCGCAAGGACGTCAACCCGGACGAGGCCGTCGCTGTCGGCGCGGCGATCCAGGGTGGCGTGCTCGGCGGCACGGTCAAGGATGTGCTGCTGCTGGACGTGACCCCGTTGTCTCTGGGTATCGAGACCATGGGCGGGGTGATGACCAAGCTGATCGAGAAGAACACCACCGTGCCGACCAAGGCCGCGCAGACTTTTTCCACCGCCGACGACAACCAGACTGCGGTGACCGTGCATGTGCTGCAGGGTGAGCGTGAGCGCGCCAATGCCAACAAGTCGCTGGGCAAATTCGACCTGTCCGGGATCGGCGCGGCGCCGCGCGGGCAGCCGCAGATCGAGGTGACTTTCGACATTGACGCGAACGGAATCCTGCACGTCTCGGCCAAGGACAAGGCCACTGGCAAGGAACAGAAGATCGAGATCAAGGCCGGTTCGGGTCTGTCCGAGGAAGAGATCCAGCGCATGGTTTCCGATGCCGAAGCCAACAAGGAAGAGGACCAGAAGTTCCGCGACCTGGTGGTTACCCGCAACAAGGCCGACCAGTTGGTGCATTCCACGCGCACTGCGCTGAAGGAGCACGGCGGCAAGGTGCCACCTGATCAGCTCAGCAGCATCGAAGGCGCGCTGTCGGATCTGGAAAAGGTCAAGGATGGCGACGACAAGGACGCGATCGAATCCAAGCTGCAGAAGCTGGAGCAGACCGCACAGGCCTTGTACGCCGCCGGCCAGTCCGCGGGCGGCGCTGGTCCGGAGGCGGCTGCGGGCGGGCAGTCGGCGCCGGGTGGTTCGGGCCAACCCGATGACGTGGTGGACGCGGAGTTCACCGAGGTCAAGGACGAAGGCAACAAGTAACAAACGCACAACGTGGGCAACCGCCCGCGCTGATGACTCAGTGAGCAGCCCGTGGACGGATCAGACCCGCGCGGGCTGTCTGCTGGATGCGGTTGCGGCAGATGATGCTTCGGCTTGGGGGCGTGAACCGGTGGATGGGCAATGAGCGAGCGTGATTATTACGAGGTTCTGTGTGTTGGCCGCGGCGCGAGCTCGGCGGAACTGAAAAAGGCGTTCCGGCGCCTGGCGATGAAGTTTCATCCTGACCGCAACCCGGAGCCATCCGCGCAGGAGAAGTTCAAGGAGGCCCGGCAGGCCTACGAGATCCTCGGTGACGACCACAAGCGCGCGCTGTATGACCAGTACGGTCACGCGGCGTTCGAGAATGGCGGTGGCCGGGGCGGCGCCGGTTTTGGCGATGTGGGTGACGTCTTCGGCGACATCTTTGGCGATATTTTCGGCCGCAGCGGCGGCCGTTCGCGCCCGCGTCGAGGCGCGGACCTGCGCTACATCATGGAGCTGGACCTGGAGGAGGCGGTGTTTGGCGCCAGTCGCCAGATCAAGATCCCCACCCAGGTTAACTGCCAGCACTGCAATGGTACCGGCTCGGAGGACGGCAAGGTCAGCCAGTGCGCGACATGCCGCGGCCAAGGCCGCGTGCGCATGCAAAACGGCATCTTTTCCGTCCAGCAGGCATGCCCGACCTGTGGCGGCAGCGGGCAGGCGATCGACAAGCCCTGTCGCAAGTGCCACGGCGAAGGCCGGCTGGAGGAAACCCGCACACTGCAGGTGCAGGTTCCGGCAGGCGTGGACAACGGCGACCGCATCCGTCTCAACGGTCAGGGCGAGGCCGGACCGGCCGGATCACCCAGTGGCGATTTGTACGTCGAGGTGCGCGTGCGTGAGCACGCAATCTTCCAGCGCGAAGGCAATGATCTGTATTGCGAGCTGCCCATCCGCTTCTCGCAGGCGGCATTGGGCGCGTCGCTGGACGTGCCCACGCTCGAAGGCGAAGTGCCCGTCAACATCCCGCCGGAAACCCAGACCGGCACGCAGTTTCGCCTGCGTGGGCGAGGCGTGACGTCCGTGCACAACACCCGACACGGTGATCTGATCTGTCGCGTGGTGGTGGAAACACCGGTGCGCCTGACGCGCCAGCAGCGCGAGTTGCTTACCTCGCTGGAAGCCACCTTCCAGGGTGAGGATGCCGACAGCCACACGCCGCGCGCCAAGGGCTGGATGGACGGCGTGCGCGAGTTCTGGTCGAAGGTCACCGCCTGATGCCCGCCGCCGGGCAGGCATCCGACGCCGCTGCCGTCCGGCCGCTGCGCATTGCCGTCAATGGCGCCGGGGGGCGAATGGGCCGGGCCTTGTGCACCTTGCTGGCTGAGGATCGGCGTTTCGTCTTGGCGCACGCCGTGCTGGCGGCTGGCGCGGCCCAGGTTGGTTCGGCGGTGTATGCGGGCGCGACAGCGCCACTTTTCAGCGCGGGCTGGGGCGACGCGCCGACGCTGGATGTCGTTGTCGATTTCAGCTCGGCGCAAGGTTTGCGTGGTGCGCTTGCGCATTGCCTGCAAACCGGCGCGGCGCTGGTTACCGGCACCACGGGTTGCGATGCCGCGTTGCAGGCGCAGATGGACGCGGCCAGCGCCCGCATTGCGCTGTTGCACGCGGCGAATTTCAGCCTGGGTGTGGCCGTGCTCACGCGCCTGGTACGTGAAGCGGCGGCGGCATTGCCCGGCTGGGATGCGGAAATCGTCGAGGTCCATCACGCGGCCAAGCGCGACGCACCGTCGGGAACCGCGTTGGCTTTGGGCCAGGTTGTTGCGCAGTCGCGTGAAGCCGCCGCAAGTCCCACCACCAGCCTGCAGCGGAGTGGCGCGCGGGTTGCGGGCAGCATCGGCTATGCGGTGGTGCGCGGTGGCGACATCGTGGGCGAGCATACGGTCATGCTGATCGGACAGGGAGAACGACTGGAGCTGACCCATCGCGCCAGCGACCGGTCGGTGTTTGCCCGCGGCGCGCTGCACGCAGCGTACTGGCTCGGCGGGCGCGACGCGGGGGCGTGGTCACTGGATGACGTGTTGGCCGCGCCATGCGCGCCGACCTTGTGAGCGAGTCGGCGCTGGACGCCCGCCTGCTGCACGCACGTGGCGCGCGGCCGTCCGGCGTCGCGCCGGTGGATATCATCTCGGTGCAGTCACAGTTGGTATACGGCCATGCCGGCAACAGCGCCGCGCTGGAGCCGCTGCTGGCGCTTGGCCTGCGCGTGGCGGCAATCCCCACCACCGTGCTCAGCAACGCGCCGGTCTACGTGACGACGCGTGGCCGGGTGCTGCCGGCTGACTGGTTCGCCGACCTGCTGCTTGGTGCCGAAGAACGTGGCCTGCCAGCGCGCGCCGCAACGCTGCTGTCGGGCTACCTGGGCAGCGTGGAAAATGGCGCTGCGCTGGCGGATTGGGTGGACACGGTCATGCCGCGCTGCCCACGCTTGCGCTACTGCCTGGATGCGGTGATTGGCGACACGCATACCGGCGCCTATGTCGAACCCGGGTTGGCGGCAATCATCCGCGATCGCCTTCTGCCGCGCGCGTGGATGGTCATGGGCAACGTTTTCGAGCTCGAGCAACTCGTCGGTCGCGCGTGTCCGGACACCGCAGCCTGCCTGCCAGCCGCGCACGAGTTGTTGCGTGCCGGTCCGCAGTGGGTTGTGGTCCACGGCATTCGCGAGGATGCGCAAACACTGGCCACGCTCGCCGTAAGCGCGCAGGCCAGTTACCGGGTGGCTTCGCCGTACCTGCCGATCGATGTGACCGGCACCGGAGACGTCCTGGCCGCGCTGCTGGCGGGATTTGCCACCGGCGGCACGACGGTGCCGGCAGCATTGGAGGCAGCCACCGCCGGTGTGCATGCCGCACTCGAGGCAACCGCCGCAGCGCAAGTGCAGGAGCTCGACGTGCGCTGTGCCGCGCCGGCCGCGCTTGCTGCCGGACCGGCAAGGTTTGCCGCCTCGCGGGTGGTGTAACGGGCCTGTTGCGTCAGTCTGGATGTGACGCGTTGCGGTCGCGCTTTGCGCCCAAGCGCGTATCCATCCCGCCAAACAACTTCTTGAACGCACGGGAAAACCGGCCGCGTCGCGTCTTGCGCTGCTTTTCGCGCTCGTTGACCAGCCAAGCCACCTGGATGACGCGGCGCTCGCCTTCGTATGGAAGGTGGCCGTGGAAGGAATTGTCGCAGCGCTTGAACGCAGCCACCTCGCCATACAGTGGCGTGAGTTCGGGCGCGACCAGGCTGTCAATGTCGTCAATCTTGCTCAGGAAGCGCAGGCAGCCTTCACTGGTGTCGGGCCATCGCGGGTTGAGGTAGACCAAGGCTGTGGCGACTTTGGAGCGACTGTCGGTATGGATGGTTCCGTGCCGACGGTTGAGCAGCCGGCACAGCGTGACCAGGGTGGGGTAGTCGGCCAGGTCGGCGATCCCCAGGCGCGCACCGATCACACTGGCGAACGCACGTGAGGTCAGGTTCTCCACCAAGGTGTTGACACTGGATCCGCAGTCCGCGGCGTCGTACGGGAAAAATCCGGCGCTGGCATAGCGCGGGAAGTCGCGATCAAGGTCCGGATACGCCTCGCGCGGCAACTGGCCGTGCGCCACGAGGAACGGGAAAGGCTCCGATTGCACCGTGGTGTCGGCCCGATCAAGCCTTGCCGGATCGAGCAGGATGGACGAGGACATGGATCATTCAGCTCCTTTGAATGACCACCAGTGTAGTCCGTCACACGCAGGCGTTTCGACTTGCCCTCGTCGGCGGTTCATGCTGGGTAAGGTGGACACAAACCGCGCTGCGGCCTATCATTTGCGCCCGCCCTGATTCCTTTTTTCCTGACCTCCCAAGCCAGCGCTGCTGCGGCTTGCGGACGTTGCTGTATCCAGAAGGCGGTTACCATGTCCATCCCTGCTTTGCTTGCCCTCGAAGACGGCAGCGTGTTCCACGGCCATGCCGTGGGCGCGACTGGCCAAACCGTTGGTGAGGTCGTGTTCAATACCGCGATGACCGGCTATCAGGAAATCCTGACAGACCCGTCATACGCCCGCCAGATCGTCACGCTGACCTACCCGCACGTCGGCAACACCGGCATCAATGCGCAGGACGTGGAATCCGCGCATGTGCAGGCTGCCGGCTTGATTGTGCGCGATGTGCCGCGTCGCGCCAGCAGCTGGCGCAGTACCGAAAGCCTTTCCGATTATCTGGTGCGCAACGCGACGGTGGCCATCGCCGGCATCGACACGCGGCGCCTGACCCGCATCCTGCGTGCCAGTGGTGCGCAGGCCGGCTGCATCCTGGCCGGCGCCGACATCGACGCGGACACGGCGCTGGCCGCGGCGCGCGCTTTCCCGGGATTGAACGGCATGGACCTGGCCAAGGTGGTCAGCACGTCGAAGTCCTATGTGTGGACGGACGGCCTGTACGATCTGGACCGTGGCCAGTGCAACCGGCCGGCCACGCGTTTTCACGTTGTCGCCTACGACTTCGGCACCAAGCTCAACATCCTGCGGTTGCTGGTGGAGCAGGGCTGCGAGGTCACTGTGGTGCCGGCGCAGACCAGCGCCGCGGAAGTGCTGGCGATGCATCCCGACGGCGTGGTGCTTTCCAACGGCCCGGGCGATCCGGCGGCGTGCGACTACGCCATCGCCGCCACGCGGACTTTTCTGGACGCGAAGATTCCGCTGTTTGGCATCTGCCTGGGCCACCAGCTGATGGCGCTGGCGCTGGGTGGCAAAACGCTGAAGATGAAGTTCGGCCATCACGGTGCCAACCACCCGGTAAAGGACTTGGACGACGGCCGGGTGCTCATCACCTCGCAAAACCATGGCTTTGCCGTGGATCCGCAAACGTTGCCTGGCAACGTGCGGCTGACGCATGTGTCGTTGTTTGACGGCACGCTGCAGGGCTTCGCGCTGACGGATCGGCCCGCACTGTGTTTCCAGGGCCATCCGGAAGCCAGCCCCGGGCCGCACGACGTCGGTTACCTGTTTACCCGTTTTGCCACATTGATGCAGGAGGCTGGCCATGCCAAAGCGCACTGATATCCGCAGCATCCTCATTATCGGTGCCGGTCCGATCGTCATCGGCCAGGCGTGCGAGTTCGACTACTCCGGCGCGCAGGCATGCAAGGCGCTGATGGAGGAGGGCTACCGCGTCATTCTGGTCAATTCCAACCCGGCCACGATCATGACCGACCCGGACACCGCCGACGCGGTGTACATCGAGCCGATCAACTGGCAGACCGTGGGTCGCATCATCGCCAAGGAGCGGCCGGACGCGGTGCTGCCGACCATGGGCGGGCAGACCGGCCTGAACTGCGCGCTGGATCTGGCCGATCACGGCATCCTGGAGAAGTACAACGTCGAGTTGATCGGCGCGCGACGCGAATCCATCCGCATGGCCGAGGACCGCGAGTTGTTCCGCGTGGCCATGGGCGAGATTGGCCTGACGTGTCCCAAGGCCGCCATCGCCCATACGTTCGAGGAAGCGGTGGAGGTGCAGACCACCGTGGGTTATCCGACCATCATCCGCCCCAGCTTCACCCTGGGCGGCACCGGCGGTGGCATCGCCTACAACCGCGAAGAGTTCGAGAGCATTGCCAAGCGCGGACTGGAGATGTCGCCGGTGCACTCGGTGCTGGTGGAGGAATCGGTACTTGGCTGGAAGGAGTTCGAGATGGAAGTAGTCCGCGACACCGCGGACAACTGCATCATCGTGTGCTCCATCGAGAACATGGATCCGATGGGCGTGCACACCGGTGACTCCATCACCGTTGCCCCGGCGCAGACGCTGACCGACAAGGAGTACCAGCGCCTGCGTGACGCCTCCATCGCCGTGCTGCGCAAGATTGGCGTGGATACCGGCGGCTCGAACGTGCAGTTCGGCATCAATGCCGAGGATGGCCGCGTCGTCGTCATCGAGATGAACCCGCGCGTGTCGCGTTCGTCGGCACTGGCATCGAAAGCCACCGGCTTCCCGATCGCCAAGGTCGCGGCCAAGCTCGCTGTCGGCTACACGTTGGACGAGCTCAAGAACGACATCACCGGCGGCCTGACCCCGGCCTCGTTCGAGCCGTCGATCGATTACGTGGTGACCAAGATTCCGCGGTTCGCGTTCGAGAAGTTTCCCGCCGCCGACGCGCGCCTGACCACGCAGATGAAGTCCGTGGGCGAGGTCATGGCCATTGGCCGCAGTTTCCACGAGTCGCTGCAGAAGGCGTTGCGCGGGCTGGAGATCGGCAAGACTGGCCTCAATCCCACGGGTCTGGACATCACCACCGCCGACGGTCTGGCGGTACTCAAGCGCGAGTTGCGCGAGCCGCGTCCGGACCGCGTGTTCCACGTCGCCGACGCGTTCCGCGCCGGGCTGGCGCTGGAAGAGGTGTACAGCCTCAGCCGCATCGACCCGTGGTTCCTGGCCGCGTTCGAGGACATCGTGACCACCGAGCGCGAAATCAGCGAGCAGGGCATCAGCGCGCTCGACGGGCCGCGGGTGTTCGAGTTGAAGCAGATGGGCTTTGCCGACGCGCGCATTGCCGAATTGCTGGGAACCGACGAGGCGGCCGTGCGCCACGTACGCCACACGCTGGGCATCCGCCCGGTGTACAAGCGCGTGGACTCGTGCGCCGGCGAATTCGCCACCGGCACCGCGTACATGTACTCCACCTACGAGGAGGAGTGCGAGGCTGCGCCGACCGATCGCGACAAGATCATGGTGCTGGGCGGCGGTCCCAACCGGATCGGGCAGGGCATCGAGTT
>JBDTIE010000129.1:0-3614 GCA_039936515.1 Rhodanobacter sp.
AATTCTCGAGGTGGTCGGCATCGATATTGGTCACCGCCGCGATCACCGGCGACAGCAGCAGGAACGAGCCGTCCGATTCGTCGGCTTCGGCCACCAGGTATTGGCCGCTGCCCAGCCGCGCATTGGCGCCGGCGGCGTTGAGCTGACCACCGATGACGAAAGTCGGGTCGTAGCCGGCCTCGGCCAGCACGCTGGCGGTGAGGCTGGTGGTGGTGGTCTTGCCGTGCGTGCCGGCAATGGCCACGCCGCGGCGAAAGCGCATCAATTCGCCAAGCATCTCAGCGCGGGCGATCACCGGGATGCGTGCCGCGCGCGCCGCCAGCAGCTCCGGGTTGTCGGCGTGAATGGCGCTGGAGGTGACCACTACATCGGCGTCCGCCACATTGGCTGCGGCGTGTCCGACGACCACGGCAATGCCCAGCTTGAGCAGGTGCTGGACGTTGGGCGAGGCGGAGCGGTCCGAGCCCGACACCGCGTAGCCAAGGTTGTGCAGCACCTCGGCGATGCCGCTCATGCCGACGCCGCCGATGCCGATGAAATGCACGCGGCGAAAGGTGTTCATCAGCTCTTCGTGCGCCACGAGGCGTCGCAGGTTCATGCCGCCACCTCGAGGCAGGCGCGGGCGATGGCCTGCGCGGCATCGGGCTTGGCCAGCGCACGCGCGGCCTCGGCCATGGCGAGCAGTTGCGAGCGGCTGTCCAGCAGCAACTCCAGGCGGTGTTGCAATGTGTCCACGTCCAGCGGGATGGCTCCTTGCGGGTTTTCACTGAGCATCTGCGCGGCGCCGGCGTCCACCAGGACCTGCGCGTTGCCGGTCTGGTGGTCGTCGACGGCGTGCGGGAAAGGCACCAGCAGCGCGCCCAGGCCGGCAGCGGTCAGTTCGGCCAGGGTCAGCGCGCCGGCGCGGCACACGGCCAGGTCTGCCCACGCGTAGCGCTCGGCCATGTCGTCGATGAAGGCCACGACCTGCGCCTGCACGCCGGCGGCGGCATAGGCCGCCACGGCTTCGTCCAAACCGCGCTGGCCGCACTGGTGCACGACATCGGGTCGATGTGCAGCTGGCATGGCCGCCAGCGCGCGCGGCAATGCCAGGTTCAGCGCGCGTGCGCCCAGGCTGCCGCCCAGCACGAGCAGGCGTGGTCGGCCACTGCGCGTGGCGAAGCGCTGGGCCGGCGGCAGGATCTGCGCAATCGACGCACGAACCGGATTGCCCACCCATTGCGCGCGCGGCAACACGCCGGCGAAGCCCGCCAGCACACTGCGCGCCCAATGCGCCAAGGCGCGGTTGGTCAAGCCGGCAACGCTGTTCTGCTCATGTACCACCAGCGGCAGGCGCAACAGCCAGGCGGCTACGCCGCCGGGACCGGCGACGTAGCCGCCCATCGACAGCACGCTGCGCGGACGTACCGCGTGCAGCACGCGCAATGCCGAAATCAACGCACGCAGCAACATGAAAGGGGCCAGCAAGCGCGTGCTCCAACCTTTGCCGCGCAAACCACCAACGGCGATGAGCCGCAACGGGATGTCGTGCTGCGGCACCACGCGCGTCTCCATGCCGGCATGCGCGCCCAGCCACACCACGGGTACGCCCTGCGCACGCAGACATTCGGCCACCGCCAGTCCGGGGAAGATGTGCCCGCCGGTGCCGCCGGCCATGATCAACACAGGTGCGATGGTGGTCATACGCTCACCGCCTCTGGCTGCGGCGTGACGGCATTGGCATCCACTGCCGCCACTGCAGCGGGCAGGTTCTGCCGCGCCTGGCGGGCTTCGATCGCGCGATTGATCTCGAAAGTCGCGCGCAGCAGCACACCAGCCATGACGCAGGTGAGCACCATGGAGGAGCCGCCGTAGCTGATCAGCGGCAGCGTCAGGCCCTTGGTCGGCAACGCGCCCAGATTCACCCCGACCGAGACGATGGCCTGCATCGCCAGCATCAGCGACACGCCAAAGGCCACGTAACCGGCAAACGCGCGATTGACCTCCACGCCCTTCAATCCCAGGTACAGGCCACGGCCAACCACCAGCGCAAACAGGCCCATGACCAGGAGCACGCCAGCCAGGCCCAGCTCCTCCCCGATCACGGCGAAGATGAAGTCGGTGTGCGCCTCGGGCAGGTAAGACAGCTTGAGCACACTCGAACCCAGGCCCACGCCATCCCACTCACCACGGCCAATGGCCATCAGCGACTGCGTGAGCTGGAAGCCATCGTTGAACGGATCCTTCCACGGGTCCATGAACGACGTCAGCCGCTTCATGCGGTAGCTCTGGCCGGTGGCGGCCATGTACAGCAGCGGCATCAGCGGCAAGGCCATGCCTGCCAGGTGCAGTGGTCGCGCACCGCCGAGCCAGACCATGGCGATGGTCACGGCGATGATCAGCGTCGCCGAGCCGAAATCCGGTTGCAGCAGCAGCATCACCACGATCACGCCGGCCACCGCGATGGGTTTGAGCAGGCCCCAGAAGGTCGTCTCCACCTGCTCGCGATGACGCACCAGGTAGCTGGCCACGTACATCACCAGGATCAGCTTGACCGCCTCCACCGGCTGGAAGGTGGTGAACAGCAGGTTCAACCAGCGCCGCGCGCCGTTGATGCGCAGGCCCAGGTGCGGCACGAACACCGCCAGCAGCAGCACGAAGGCCAGCAGCAGCAGCGGCATCGCGCGGGTCTCGAACTGCTTGAGTTCGATGCGCATCACCACGCAGGCGCCGACGATGCCCATGGTCAGGAACACCAGATGGCGCTTGAGGAAATACAACGCCCCCATGTGCTGGCTGTCGGCCACGGCGATGGAGCTGGAGGTGATCATCACCACGCCCATGCCAGCCAGCCCGATCAGGCCCACCAGCAGCCAATGGTCGAAGTGCCCGCGCGGGCCTTCGCGGCGAGTGGCCTGCGTGGCGTCAAACATTGGTTCGCTCCGCCTTCATCAGCGCACCTTCAACGTGGCCAGCCCGACCAGCACCAGCACCACCGAGATGATCCAGAAGCGCACGATCACGCGCGGCTCCGGCCAGCCCTTCAATTCAAAGTGGTGATGTACCGGCGCCATGCGGAAGATGCGTTTGCCGGTCAACTTGAAGCTGCCGACCTGCAGCATCACCGACACCGTTTCCATGACGAACAGTCCGCCCATCACCAGCAGCACGATCTCCTGGCGCACGATCACCGCCACGCAGCCGAGCGCCGCGCCCATCGCCAGTGCGCCGACGTCGCCCATGAAGACTTGCGCCGGATAAGTGTTGAACCACAGGAAGCCCAGCCCCGCCCCGGCCAGGGCACCGCAGTAGATGGCCAGTTCGCCGGCGCCGGGAATCGAGGGGATGCCCAGGTATTCGGAAAACACGCGATTGCCGGCCAGGTAGGCAAAGATGCCCAGCGCGCCGGACACCAGCACCGTGGGCATGATCGCCAGCCCGTCGAGCCCGTCAGTGAGGTTCACCGCGTTGGAAAAGCCGACCATCATCAGATAGGCGATGAGCACGAAGAACGCGCCCATGGGAATGGCCACCTGCTTGAACAGCGGCACGTACAGCGCGGTCTCGGCCACGGGCAGGCCGCCGCTCAAGGCGAGCGGCGCAGTCCAGTACAGGAACAACGCAGCGCCCAGGCC
>JBDTIE010000130.1:0-3984 GCA_039936515.1 Rhodanobacter sp.
GACGATGTCCTTCATTACTTGCGCATTGACCGGATCCAGCCCGGAGAACGGCTCGTCCAGGATCACCAGTTCCGGCTCGTGAAGCAACGCGCCGGCAAACTGCACCTTCTGCTGCATGCCCTTGGACAGGTCCTCGACCTTCTTTGCCGCCCAGTCGGCTACCCCCAGCCGTTGCAACCAGCCCTGCGCCCGCACCCGAGCATCGCGGCGGGAAATGCCCTTGGTCTCGCCCAGGAAGATCAGGTGGTCGAGCACCTTCATCTTCTTGTACAGACCGCGCTCCTCCGGCAGATATCCGATGCGCGCGGACAGCTTGCGGCTGTCTGCGTCGGACCCGAAAAGGGTGATCGACCCGGCATCCGGCTCCAGGATGCCCATGATCAGGCGGATCATCGTGGTCTTGCCTGCGCCATTGGGGCCGAGCAGGCCAAAAATGCCGCCGGCGGCCACCTGCATCGACAACTGGTCCACCGCGGTGTGCCCGGCGAAACGCTTGGTTACGGACTCCACTCGTACGCTTGATGCCGCCATGACTGCTCTCCGCCTGTCGTTCGAACCCCAACGGCGCAAGGTAGCACGCGTCCCGCGTGCGACGAGGGTGACTGATGGCACGCTACGCCGGCACCACGCCAGCATGGCGGGGATGGACGTCTATACCGCCATCGCGGCTTAGTCGCCGGACCGCTCGCGTCCAAAGCGCGGCAGGTTCCAGTGCAGGCGCAGCGCGACAAAGCGCAGGCCGAAGCACACCCCGATCGGCATCCACATCGACCAAAGCGGCGGCCAGTCGAAGTGTTCGCCGATCACGCACAACGTCGCCCCGGCAAACGCCGCAGAGGCGTAGATCTCCTTCTGCAGGACGATCGACACGCGCGCCAGCAGCACATCGCGCGCCACGCCACCACCAATGGCCGTGAGCATGCCGAGCAGGATCGCCACCTGCGCGTTGTATCCAAACGCCAGCGCCTTGTGCGCGCCGTATACGGCAAACAGGCCCAGGCCCATGGCATCGAACAGCCGCACCGGGTATGTCAGCCGTTCCACCCATGGATAGGCACCGATGGTGAGCAGCGCGGCGACCAGCGCGGTCACCAGGTAACGCCAATCAGCCAAGCCGGCCGGGGGAATGGCGCCGATGCACAGGTCGCGTGCGATGCCGCCGCCGCAGGCGGTGATGTAGGCGATGGCCAGGATGCCGAACAGGTCCAGGTGTGCGCGCCGCGCCGCGGTGGCACCGCTGATGGCGAACGCAAAGGTCCCCGCCAGGTCGACGACGTTGAACAGCATCTGCTCAGTCATGGCACACAGTTCACTTCCCCGGCGGGCCGGCAGAGCCTGCGTAGCCGACATTGAACCAGCTTTAGCCCATCCGCCGCGAAATCGCGAAAAATGCCAGGTTGCCCAGCCCGGTGCACGCGGCCAGCACGGCAACCAGGCCGGGCGTCACTTCCTGCCAGTTGAACCACTGGATCAGGGCAAAGCCCACCGCGACTGACACCAGCACGATGCCCCAGCGCAGCGAGGACTGGCGCCGGCGCAGCTGCTCATCGTGCAGCAGCGAATTGACCAGTTCGTCGGACCCGCCATGGCTGACCATGCGGCTGCGCACGCGTGCATCCACCACGGCCTTGATCGCGTAGGCGACGCAGACAAACAGGGTAATCGGAATGAGGATCTCAAAGTTCATGCAGCTCTCCGGGAAACTACTGGCGACGAGAAAGGAACGTTCGAGACCATAGATACGCACACGGCCGCGCCGGTTGCAGTGCCGCCCTTGCAACCGTCGGGTGCTTGCGCGTATCTCATGTCTCATGCAGGACAATCACCCTGACCGGGAGTTGGTCGACGCCGTACTGGCCAATCGGGCCGGCGCGTTCGCACGTCTGGTCCAGGAGTACCAGGGGCTGTGCTGGCACATCATCCAGCGCATGGTGCGCAATCCCGAGGACGCGCGTGAGTTGTGTCAGGACACGTTCCTGCGCGTGCATCAGTGCCTGCATCAATACCGATACGAGAGTGCGCTGAAATCTTGGATTGGGCGGATCGCGTGGACGATCGCGTTGCGCCACCTGCAACACAAGAGCATTCCGCTGCTCGCCGCCACCGACAACGCAGACGACGACGCGCTGGTGGAGAACATCGGCGACGGCTTCGACCTGGAAGCGGCCTGCGCCGACGCGGAAATGGCGCGGCACCTGCACGCCGCCATGGAGGCGCTGCCGCCCCTGCAACGCGCGCTGCTGACGCTGTATTACCTGGACGAAACCCCGATCCCGCAGATCGCCCTCATCACCGGGATCGCCAGCGGTACCATCAAGAGCCACTTGTTCCGCGCCCGACTGCGCCTGCGCAGCGTGCTCGAAGCGCATACCGGAGTTGCAGCATGACCGAGCCTGGCGACGACCACGTAGCGCCCTTCGACGATCCCGCGCACGAGCGCGAATGGCTGGTGCAGGAACGCGCCATGCAACGTGAGCGCCTGCGCTTGGACCCGGCCGGCGACGACGCCCGAAGCCAACGCTATCGCCTGCTCGCGCGCGTCTTGCGCGAACCCTCGGCACATGCGTTGCCGGTGGATTTTGCGCAACAAATGGCAGCGCGAGTGGCGTGCGCGCCAGCTCGACACACAACCGCTGAAGCTTCATTCGAACGCGGGCTGACGTGGATGCTGGGCGCGCTGCTGACTGTGGCAGCGGCAGTGGTCATGATGATCTACGGCAGCACGTGGTTGCCGTCTTTCGCCGCCGTCGCGCGATCGCTGGACGCGGCGAACAGCCGGTGGCTGCTCGCACTGGCCGGCTGTCTTGGCGCGTCCTGGTTATTCGGGCGAAGCCAGCGTCACCACAGCGGGCACTGAGCCCATGCCGGTTTTCATTGTCGCCGAGGCCCGCGGCGCGGTTGATGATCGCCGGACGATGCTCAGGCGCTGCGCGTGGCATGGATGTGACGCACGCCGCGCCAGCGCGACAGCTCTCCAACCCGGCCCGTCGCGTGCCGACCAAGCGGTTCAGTCGTTCACGGTATGGCAGCGCCGCTCGGTCGTGTAGTAGCTCTTCTTGTCCTGCGCATTCTTCTGCACCTTGTTGCCGACGTAGCCACCGGCCACCGCACCGCCAACCGTCGCCAGGGTCTTGCCCTTGCCGCCGCCGACCTGGTTGCCAAGCAGCCCACCCGCGACGGCGCCAACAGCGGTGCCGAGAACGCGATGATCGTCCTTCGAGCCGTTGTGCTTGACCTGCACGTTCTTGCACACCTCGTGCGAATGACTGCGTTGCGCCTGCGCATTGCCACTGACCGCCAGCGCCGGCATGCCCAACGCCAGCGAAGCGGCGAGGATGGTCCACTTGTTCATGCGCGTGTCTCCAATGACGGGCCTCATGGATAGCGCCGCCACCGTGACGGGGCAGTCAATCGGGCGCGAATTCACCGGACATCGCGCCGGCACCGACGTGACCAAACAGACTCACTTTTTCTTCGGCAGATACAAGTCGGTGATGGTGCCTTCGTAGATTTCGGCAGCCATGCCGACGGATTCACTCAGCGTGGGATGCGGATGGATGGTCAGGCCGATGTCGGCCGCTTCCGCGCCCATCTCGATGGCCAGCGCGATTTCGGAGATGAGGTCCCCGGCGTGCACGCCGACGATGCCACCGCCGACGACGCGGTGTGAGTCCTGGTCGAACAGCAGCTTGGTGAAACCCTCGGTACGGTCCATGCCGATGGCGCGACCGCTGGCTGCCCACGGGAACTTGACCGTGCGCACGTTGAGGCCCTTGTCTTTCACCTCGCGCTCGGTCACGCCGACCCAGGCGATTTCCGGATCGGTGTAGGCGACCGACGGAATGACCCGCGCGTCAAACTGCGTCTTCATGCCGGCAACGACTTCGGCGGCGACTTTCGCCTCGTGCGTGGCCTTGTGCGCCAGCATGGGCTGGCCAACCAGATCGCCGATGGCGAAGATGTGCGGCACGTTGCTGCGCATCT
>JBDTIE010000131.1:0-25158 GCA_039936515.1 Rhodanobacter sp.
ACCGGCGAACTGACTCCCGAGCGCTGGCGCAATTACCTCAAGCTGCACGACGAGCGGGAGGAGCAGGCCACCGCGCTGGAAGCGCGGTTGCGTCGTCAGCGTGGGGGTCGATCCGTGGAACGGCCGCACCGCGAGCGCGGATCGTGGGAGCGCGAATAAGGTCGGTAGATCGGTTGGGGTCGATCAGATGCGAGGAAGGCCCGTAGCGGGCCCGGCTACAGCATCCGCGCGTGCCGGTGCTAACATCGTCTCAGGGCGCGACCGCACTGGCGCGCGTATCGTTTCCTCCTCTCAGGCAACTCTGTATCCATGGCGATTTCCGAAGAAATGCGTCTGGCCGCGTTGGAATACCATCGCCTGCCGCACCCCGGCAAAATCAAAGTCACGCCCACGACTTCGTTGTTGACCCAACGCGACCTGTCGCTTGCGTATTCGCCGGGGGTGGCAGCAGCATGCGACGCCATCGTCGCCGACCCCAACGCAGCTGCCGAGCTCACGGCACGTTCCAATCTGGTGGCGGTGATCACCAATGGCACCGCGGTGCTGGGACTCGGCGCGATCGGGCCGCTGGCGGCCAAGCCGGTGATGGAAGGCAAGGCCATCCTGTTCCAGAAGTTCGCCGGCATCGACGTGTTCGACATCGAGATCGACGAGAACGATCCGGACAAGCTGGTGGACATCATCGCCAGCCTGGAGCCTACGTTCGGCGGTATCAACCTGGAGGACATCAAGGCACCGGAGTGTTTCATCGTCGAACGCAAGCTGCGCGAGCGGATGAAGATCCCGGTGTTCCATGATGACCAGCACGGCACTTCCATCATCGTCGGCGCGGCGGTGGTGAATGCGCTGGTGGTGGTGGGCAAGCGCATGGAGGACGTACGCGTTGCCACCACCGGCGTTGGCGCGGCGGGTATCGCCTGCCTGGACATGCTGGTGACGCTGGGGGTAAAGCCCGAGCACATCCTGGCGCTGGACCGCAACGGCGTGCTGCACACCGGACGCACGGATCTGGATCCGGACAAGCAGCGTTACGCGCGCGACACGGCCAAGCGCACGCTGGCGGAAATCGTCGACGGCGCCGACATCTTCCTGGGTCTGTCCGCAGGCGGCATCCTCAAGCCGGAAATGCTGGCGACCATGGCGCCGCGTCCGATCGTTTTTGTGCTGGCCAATCCCAATCCGGAAATCACCCCGGAGGAGGCCAAGGCGGTGCGGCCGGACTGCGTGATGGCCACCGGTCGCTCGGACTATCCCAACCAGGTCAACAACGCGCTGTGTTTTCCGTACCTGTTCCGCGGTGCGCTGGACGTTGGCGCCACGGTGATCAACGAGCCGATGAAGGTGGCGTGCGTCAAGGCCATCGCCGCGCTCGCCCGGCGCGAATCGTCCGACGTCAGTGCGCGTGCGTACGGTGGCAAGCCGCCAAGCTTTGGCGCCGACTACCTCATCCCGCAGCCGTTTGATCCGCGGCTGCTGCTGCAGTTGCCGCCTGCCGTGGCGAAAGCGGCCATGGACTCGGGCGTGGCGACACGGCCGATCACGGATTTTTCCGCCTATAACGACCGCCTCAACAGCTTCGTGTTCCGTACCGGGCTGCTGATGAAACCGGTGTTCGAGCGCGCGCGTGCCAAGCCGTGTCGCGTGGTTTACGCCGAGGGCGAAGAGGAAATCGTGCTGCGCGCGGTGCAGGTGGTGGTGGACCAGGGATTGGCCCGTCCGATCCTGATCGGCCGACCGGAAATCATCGAAAAGCGCATCCGTCGCGCTGGCCTGCGACTGAAGGTCGGTGAGGATGTGGAGCTGTGCAACATCAACAGCGATCCGCGCTTTGACGCTTACTGGCAGCACTATCACCAGTTGATGCAACGCCATGGCGTGACGCCGTCGATGGCCAAGGCTGTGGTGCGTTCGCGTCCTACCGCCATCGCCTCGCTGATGGTCGAGCGCGGCGAGGCGGACGCCATGATCTGCGGCCTGGTGGGGCAGTACCCGAGCAAGCTACGCTATATCCGCAACATCATTGGTATGGACGTAGGCGTCAGCGAGCCGTCGGCGATGGCGGCAGTTGCAACGGAAAAGGGCACGTTCTTCTATCTGGACACGCACGTTCAGGACAACCCCAGCGCCGAGCAAATTGCCGAGGCGGTGCTGCAGGTTTCAATCCGCCTGAAGCTGTTCGGCATCATGCCCAAGATCGCGCTGCTGTCGGCGGGCAATTTTGGCAGCCGCGAAACCTGCGGATCGACCAAGATGCGCCGGGCGCTGGAGCTGATCCGCGAGCGGGCGCCGCGGCTGGAAGTGGAGGGCGAGATGCAGGCCGATGTCGCGCTCACCCCGGCGCTGCGCGAGAAGATCTTTCCGAACTCGCAATTGACGGGCAAGGCCAATGTGTTCGTGTTTCCCAACATCGACGCGGCCAACATCGCCTACAACATGACGCGCATGCTCAGCGACGGCGTGGTGATCGGTCCGATCCTGATGGGCATCGCCAAGCCGGCGCATATCCTGACGCCGCAATCAACGGTGCGCCGGGTGGTGAACATGAGTGCGGTCGCCTGCGTCGAGGCGCAAATCCGCGCGGGCACCCGCCCGGAGCGGTAGCGCGCGGGGCTGGCACTGGTCCACGCGCCGCGGCGGCACGCAATTGGCGGGTCTCGGACGCGACGGCTAAACTGGAACGACGCCTTGCGCCGAAATCCCGACGGCAGCAGGCACCTCAATTCGGGCGCCGCATGGCGCCGTGGAGACACGCGTTATGGAACAGCTCGACGACATCCTCGACCAGGACATCGATCCCACCGAAACCCGCGAGTGGATGGACTCGCTGGACGCGGTGCTGCATCACGACGGCACCAAGCGCGCGCATTTCCTGCTGGAGAAGATGGTCGACACGACCCGTCGCTCCGGTGGCTACCTGCCGTTCGACCCCACCACCGAGTACGTCAACACCATTCCGGTGGGCCAGGAGGCCAAAAGCCCCGGTGACGCCGCGCTGGAATGGCGCATCCGTTCGCTGATCCGCTGGAACGCGATGGCGATGGTGGTGCGCGCCAACCGCAAGCCCGGATCGCTGGGCGGACATATCGCCAGCTTCGCCTCCTCGGCCACCTTGTATGACGTCGGCTTCAACCACTTCTGGCGTGCGCCGTCGGCTGATCACCCCGGTGACCTGATCCTGCATCAAGGCCATTCCAGCCCGGGCATCTACGCGCGCTCGTTCCTCGAAGGCCGCTTGACCGAAGAAAACCTCGACCTGTTCCGCATGGAAGTGGTCGGCAAGGGGCGTTCGTTGTCGTCGTATCCGCATCCGTGGCTGATGCCGGATTATTGGCAGGTGCCCACGGTGTCGATGGGACTGGGCCCGATCCAGGCGATTTACCAGGCGCAATTCTTCAAGTACATGGAACATCGCGGGCTGATGCCCAAGACCGACCGCAAGGTGTGGTGCTTCATGGGCGACGGCGAGTGCGACGAGCCCGAATCGCTTGGCGCCATCTCGCTGGCCGGACGCGAGGGGCTGGACAACCTGATCTTTGTCATCAACTGCAACCTGCAGCGGCTGGACGGCCCGGTGCGCGGCAACGGCAAGATCATCCAGGAGCTGGAAGGCCAGTTCCGCGGCGCTGGCTGGAACGCCATCAAGCTGGTTTGGGGCAGCTACTGGGATCCGCTGCTGGCGCGCGATCACGACGGTGTGCTTCGCAAGCTGATGATGGAAACCGTCGACGGCGAGTACCAGGCGTGCAAGGCCTTGGGTGGTGCCTACACGCGCGAAAACTTCTTCGGCAAGTATCCGCAGACGCGCGAGATGGTCGCCAACTTGTCCGATGACGACATCTGGCGCCTGAACCGCGGCGGGCATGACCCGCACAAGGTGTACGCCGCCTACCACGCGGCGGTGCACACCCAGGGCATGCCGACGGTGATCCTGGCCAAGACGGTCAAGGGCTACGGCATGGGCATCGGCTCGGGCGAGTCGCAAAACCCGACCCACCAGCAGAAGAAACTCGACCAGGACTCGGTGCGGCGCTTCCGCGACCGCTTCAACATCCCGGTGCCCGATGACCAGCTGGATGCCGTGCCGTACTACAACCCCGGCAAGGATTCAGAAGAAGTGCAGTACATGCTGGCGCGGCGCGAAGCGTTGGGTGGCTTCCTGCCCAAGCGCCGGCGCAAGACCGATGTAAAGATCACCGCGCCGGACCTCGCCTTTTACCAGCAGATCACCAAGGGCACGGGTGAGCGCGAGATCAGCACCACCATGGCGCTGGTGCGTGGCATGAACCTGTTGTTGCGGGACAAGCAGCTTGGCGCGCGTGTGGTGCCAATCGTGGCGGACGAGGCGCGCACCTTCGGCATGGAAGGCATGTTCCGGCAGATCGGTATCTACGCACCGTTTGGCCAGAAGTATCGCCCGCAGGATTCGGACCAGCTTCTGTACTACCGCGAGGACCAGAAGGGACAGGTGCTGCAGCAGGGCATCAGCGAGGCCGGTGGCATGGCGTCGTGGATGGCGGCCGCGTCAAGCTATTCGTTCTCCAACGAGCCGATGCTGCCGTTCTTCATCTATTACTCGATGTTCGGTTTCCAGCGCATTGGCGACCTTTGCTGGGCGGCCGGTGACATGCAGGCGCGCGGCTTCCTGGTTGGCGGCACGGCCGGGCGCACGACGCTCAACGGCGAGGGCCTGCAGCATGGCGACGGTCAGTCGCACCTGATGGCGGGCATCATCCCCAACGTGCGCGCCTACGACCCGACGTACTCCTACGAGGTGGCGGTGATCCTGCAGGACGGCATCCGCCGGATGATGCAGGAGCAGGAAAACGTCTACTACTACATCACGGTGATGAACGAGAACTACACCCATCCGGACATGCCGGAGGGTTGCGAGGACGGCATCATCCGCGGCATGTACCTGCTCAAGGACGGCGGCAAGGCAAAGAAGGGCGTGCCGCGCGTGCAGCTGCTGGGCTCGGGTGTGATGCTGCGCGAGTCGCTGGAGGCGGCAAAGCTGCTGGATGAGGAATTTGGCGTGGTTGCCGATGTGTGGTCGTGCCCGGGCTTCGTCGAGTTGCGGCGTGACGGCTTTGATGCGGAGCGCTGGAACCGTCTGCATCCGGAAGCCGCGCCTCGGGTGCCCTACGTGACCGCGCAACTTGGCACGCGCCAGGGCCCGGCCATTGCTGCGACCGACTACGTCCGCGAATACGCCGACCAGATCCGCGCGTTCATGCCCGAAGGCATGCGCTACACGGTGCTCGGCACGGACGGCTACGGTCGATCCGACACGCGCGAAAACCTGCGGCATTTCTTCGAGGTGGACCGCTACTGGATCGCGCACGCAGCCATCGCCGCGCTGGCGAAGGAAGGCAAAATGAACCCCAAGGATGTCAGCCGCGCGATCAAGACCTGGAACATCAACCCGGAAACTCCCAACCCGATCACGATGTGAGGTCGACCGGAGCACGCGTGGGTGGAAACGCCGGTAACTGGTTAGGCAGCGGTAGCTCGACGCTCGCCGCAGTACACAGATAACCCACTGCGGGCGAACTTGCACCCGAGCTGGCGCGGTTGGCTTTTCGGTAAAAAACAAAAACCGCCTTCGAGGCGGTTTTTGTTTGATCGATAACGCAGTGGCCCGGGCTTAGTCGTCGTCGCTGCGGAATGCCCGACGGAGCAGCAGGAAGGCGGTGACCGTACCGGCCACGATGGCGACGGCGGCGACCGGGTGGCGCGAGACCTGGCGGCGCGCGCGACGATAGTGATAGTTAGCCTCGTCAGCCAGGTCCTCGGCCGCGTTGGACAACTGCCGACGGTAATCGCGCTTGCTCAGGCGTTCGCCGAACTTGCGCCCGCGCTGCAACAGGCTCTGCGCGCTGCCGGCCGCACTGTCGGCATAGTCGCGCACCCGTTCACCGGCGCGTTCGCCCACGTCGCTTATCTGGCGTTGAATGTCACGGTTGCGCATGGTGTTCTCCTTGGATATCTGTCGCCAAGATTGGCAGCGCCGCCGTGAGCGCGATGTCGACGAGGGTGGGTGCAGCGGCACTTCGTTCAGCCGGCGGTGGCTGGCTGGTGTGACTCATACCAGCGTGTACGCGCCGCCGCGCTGCAATGCCCGCGCATACGCCGGCCTTGCGTGGATGCGCTGCAAGAAGGCATGCAATCCGGGCGCGTGCGCGTCCAACCCGCCGCGCGCGGCAAATGCTTCCAGTGGAAAGCTCAACTGGATGTCCGCAACGCTGAAGTGATCGCCGACGAACCAGTCATGTTCCCCAAGCTGGCTTTCCAGGTAATCCAGATGCAGCCGCAGCTGCGGGTCAATGAAGTCCTTGCGCACCCTGGCCACGATCGCGCGCGCCACCGGCCGCACGAAAAACGGCGCTGGCGCGGTCGCCACACGCTGGAAAACCAGCGCCAGCAACAGCGGTGGCATCGCCGAACCCTCCGCGTAATGCAGCCAATAGTTGCAACGCAACCGCTCGGCGGTTCCGTGCGCAGGGATAAGCGCCGGCATGCCGTAACTGTCGGCCAGGTATTCGATGATCGCCCCGGATTCGGCAAGCGTCAGGTCGCCATCAGTGATCACCGGTGACTTGCCCAGCGGATGCACCGCGCGCAGTTCCGGCGGCGCCAGCATGGTGTCCGGATCGCGCTGGTAGCGCTTGATTTCATAGGCAACCCCGAGCTCTTCAAGCAACCACAAAATGCGTTGCGAGCGCGAATTGTTGAGATGATGCACGGTGATCATGCGATGCTCCATGGGGCTTGTGTGAACGCGCAGGAGCCCGCTCGCAGGCGATGCCTCTTGCGCGCGATGCCGGTTTGCAAGAGCAGGAGCAAAGCGGCTCCTGCGGAACATGAGGCGCTCAAAAAATCTCGCCGACGCAGCAGCGCAAGCTGCCGCCGGCTTTCTCGATTTCGTCCAGTTCCACTGCGCCGATGGCAAAGCCATAGCCCTCGAGCGCTGCCCGCTGCGCGCCGGTCAGTGCCGCCGCGGCGGCAGTGCTCATCCACACCCGCTGATCCGCCAGCGTGATCGCGTTGCCGGCAAACGCCGCCTTCTGCGCGGGGCTGAGCCAAACTGCACGGCCGCCGTAGGCGCTTGCAATTGCGGGTGGCACCGCGCGATCGTCGAAGCCGTCCGCGGCGATCATCACGGCGCGGCCGGACAGCACGGACAGCACGACGTTGGTGTGGTATTCGGCCGCGGCCAGGCGAAAGCAGAACATCAGCTTCAGCTCGAACGCCTCGGCCATCGCTTGCGCGCCAGCCATGTCGCAGCGCTCGCTCAGGCCGCAGTAACCGACCCCTCGGGCGTGGTCGATGACCAGTGCGCCGGTGAGCTCGGCGACCAGATTGCTGTGTGCCGACAGGTCCACCAACGCATATCCCAGCACATCGGTGAAGAACGCACGGATGTCGCCGCGGGCCGCCTCGCGTTGGCGCACGGCGTGGCGCATGCGTCCGACGATGAACTTGCCCGCTGCGGTGGCAAACACATTGTTGGGGAACACCGCGTCCGGGGTTGCCGCGTCACCGGGAAAGGTGATGACCGGGCAGTCCGCGCGCAAGGCTTGCGCCAGCGCAGAGTGCTGCGCCAGCGCCAGATGCGGATCGGTCGCCAGCTTCAGGTCCATATACACGTTGTCACTGGCCGATTCGGTCGCCAAGGCGAAATCCGCCGGCGCCACCAGAAACGCCGCGCGCGCAGTCGCGGGCTGCGTGGGCGGTGGCAGGGCGGCAAATGCGGTCAGGAACTGGGTGGGCGACTGGGTGATCACTGGTATTCCACGTTGGCGGACACATTTGCGCACACTGGTTGGGCGCAACTGCCCCAAGGATAGCCAATGCCGCGGTGTCGATCTTGACGCGCCCTTGCCGCCGCGACGCGCAGTTTCCATCGCATACGGCGGCGACGGGCAGGCGCATGGGCAGGCTGGCGAGCAAGGTGTATACCGATCAGGGTGATATCCAGCGGCTCCGGGCGCTGATTTCCCAGTTGCCGGCCAAAGGTCATGTGGTGCTGATGCTGCGTGATGGCAGTGCCTGCGACGGCGTCGTCGAGACGCAGCCCGCTGTGCAGGTTTTTCGTGACGCGCAACAACGTGAGGGCATCAATGGCGAGGTGACGTTGCGCCGCCCCGATGTCCCCGGCTGGGAGCGGCGCCTCTGGCTGGACCAGATCGCCCACGTCGAGCACCTGGACTCGTTTCTGGTCGGCGAAGACTGATTCCGACGCATCAACCGCCGTGCGAAGGCGTGAAGCCGTCCGCGCTCCAGCCCTCGCTGCCGACGCCATGATGGACACAAAACAGATTGCCCGCGTCGTACTTGCGCTTGACCGCCAAAAGCTTCGCGTAGTGGGAGCCCCAGAATCCCTGCTGCCAGTCGCGGCGAAAGTAGTCGCTTTCCGAGACATAGGAACCGGCGTCCGGCGCCACCGCGCGCAGCGCGTCCATCGCCCGGTCAATGCTCGCGGCTTCACGCCGTGCCCGCGCCAGGTCGGGGCGGGCGTCCGGCATGCCGGGAAAGGCGGGGTCGCCGCTGCTGCCGCAGATCGCCAGCGCAAATGCGTCCAGTACCTGCGGGTGCGTTGCGGTATCGCGGGCACGGCCAATGGCGTCGGCGGCGCCGCCGGACAATCCCTTGTTGAAGTGCAGGGAGAAACTCCATTGGCGCGAAGCGGCAAACAGCGCGTCCGCCAGTCGCACTTGCTGGTCTGGCTGCAGCAACGCGGCCGGCATCCATGCCGACTGATAGCCGTGGATGAACCAGCCGGCCTGGTCCTGGTCGCCGGCCCAAAAGGTGTGGTGCGCGGGTGCGCCGTCCCGGTGGTCGGCCACGACGAGCTGGGGCGCGTGCGCGCGGAAAAATGCCGCGTCCCAGAAATGCCGGGCCGGCACGGCCATCACCTTCACCTGTTTGCTGAACCGATATTCCCCACGCGCGCGGACCCAGTCAAAAAGCGGCGCCCAGGCCTGCTCCGCCTGCTCTTGGGTCAATCCCTGGAACACCATCGACAAGTTCAACGTGTTGCTGGCACTGAACGACATTTGCTCGCCCCAATGCGGGTTAAACAGGGCGCTGCGGTAGAACGACATTGCCTGGCCGATCAGCACGCGAAATGCATCGTCGGAAGCGGCCTTGATCGCGCCGAAGACCGCGCCGAACATGGGCGGCAGCTCAAACGTGCGCAGGGTAAGCCGTGTCACCACGCCCAGGCTGCCGCCGCCGCCACCCTTGATGCCCCAGAACAAATCGGAATGCTGGCACGCGTTGGCGATGCGCACCTCGCCGTCAGCGGTGACGATTTCCGCCTGCAGCAGGTTGGCCGCTGCGGTGCCCCAGTTCTTGGAGAAGCTGCCGAAGCCGCCACTTTGCACCAGGCCGGGAACGCCCACCGTGGTGCAGCCGCCACCCTGCACGTAGCGACCGCCCCTGGTGGTCACCGCGTCGTACGCGTCGCTCCACATCGCGCCAGCCTCGATGGTCACCGCAGGTTGCGGTGGGTCATCACAACCCTGCGCAACGAAGGCGTCGAGCACGGTCACCTTGTTCATGTGCCGTGGCCACACCAGCAAGGAGTCCGGCGCGTCCGAGGTGCCCTGGTAGCTGTGGCCGCCACCTTTGACGACCAGGCGCAGGCGATGGGTGCGAGCGAAGTTGACCGCGGCCACCACGTCAGCGGTGTTCTCCGCTGCCACCGCGTAGGCGCTCGGTTGCGACGTCCACGCATTGGCCCAGCCGCTGGCCTGGGTCAGCGCCGGGTTGTCGCCCAGCGCAAAGGGATTGTCGAGCTGCTGCAGCGCCTGTGCGCAGGCGCTGTCGGACGGCGCCGTGGAGCAGTTGGCGAAAGGTGATTGCAGCTTGAGCAGGCGTCCGTCCACGCGCCGGCGCAACTCGTCCCACTGCCCCGTTGACGGCCAACCCGGGTCGCCCGGGCGGACGCGAGCCCCAGGCACGATGGCCGACCGCAAGCGGCTTGCGCCGAATGCGAATTCGCCGCGCAGGACGGCGGGCAACAGCGGCATGGCCATGACAGCCTTGAGCAGGTCTCTGCGTTTCATCCGGGTTGTCCTTGTTGTGGTGGGCAATGTCGAGATGGAGCGCCGAACCGCCAGCCGCCCGGCGAAATGCGCAGCACGATGGGTGGCGCCGCGGCATTGACGGACAGTCGGCTGGCCGCGGCGTAAAGCCGATGGTATCGCCCAATCCATGTGTATCTGCGCAAGGGCCAGGCCAGCGGCGCACGACTACGGGGAATCCGCGCGCCGGCGCTGGCCACTGTCCGGGCCAGCGCATCTCCGGCGGCGGTACCGGTCCTGCAGGTTGCGCGGCAAGGGTGAATCGTTACAAGCTGGCGATCACTTTCGTCAAGCGTGCAGACCATGAATCCAGCCTCCTTCGGCCGTGTCGTGATGGCGTTCGGCGCCGCCTGGATCCTGGCCGGGTGCTCGCCCCAAGGCGGGCCTGCGGTACCCGATGCGCAGTCCCAGGCGCAGGCTGACGCGGCCAACGCCAATACCAACCTGGAGACCTACCGCCAGCTGCTGCGCATCCACAACGACGAAATGGCGGTGACGATGGGCAAGGACATCGTCAAACGCTTCCCCGACAGCGCGGCGGCGCGCGAGGTGCAGCAGACGTTGCCGGAAATCGACAAGCGTTACACCCAGACCCGCGAAAAGAATCGCCTGGCGGCTCTGTGGGTGTACCAGGTCGCGCCGATGGCCGGCGGCACGCAATCCACCGCCAGCATTCGCAACAGTGAACCGGCCGGCGCCGAGCCGGTGCAACTGGTGCTGCGCCGGCACACGAAGTGGGGGCAGAACGTTTTCTTGTACGGCAGCGGTCACGGCTTCGTGTGCCGCGGAAACTGCACGCTGCCGGTCACTGTCGACGGCAAGGCCATCCGTATCAAGGCGTTTGCTCCTTCCACCGGCGAGCCGGCGTTGATGATCCGCGATGACAAGGCGTTGCTGACGCTGCTGGCCAAGGCGCACAGGATCGTCATCGACGTGACCCTGGTCGACGGCGAAAAGAAACAGTCGCTGGTTTACGAGGTGGGTGGGTTCGACCCGGCGAAGTGGATTGCATTGCCGGGCACGAAGAAGGCGCGGTAAACCCCGGCCGGTACTCGCCCGTTGGTTGTCGCATGATTGCTTTGATGCAGACGCGGAGGATCACCATGCCATTTCGCCAATCGCTTGTGTTGCTTGCCGTGCTCTCGCTCGTGGCGTGTTCAAGCGTGCCGTACGCCCAACGCCAGGCGACGCGCCTGGCCGAGTACACGGCCGTGGCCGGAGCGCCGGTGAGCAATTTCCGATTCTTCAGCCTGTATTCGTGGGAACCGCTGGGACAGACCACGCTGGCGGTCTACACGCGGCCCAACGAGGCGTGGCTGCTCGATCTTGACGGCGGCTGTCGCGACTTGCCATTTACCCCGGTCATCGGCGTGACGTCCAACCTCAACCAGGTGTCGGTGCGCTTCGACAAGGTGCTGACCGGGCGCAATCAGTTTCCGTGCACCATCACCGGCATCCGCCCACTGGATATCAGACGCATGAAGGCCACGCGGCAGGCGCAACGCCCGATCGACATCCAGCCGCGCGCAGCGGCCGGGGCGGGCGGCGCCGTAAGTCTGGGACCGGCATCAGGCAGGGCCTGCGTGCACTGCGCGATGGCGGTGCGCAGCGTCAATGCAGGAACAGGTGTTCGGCCAGATAAGCCAACGGCCGTTGCAGGGTGGTCTGCAGGCGCGCGGGTAGTTCCAGCGGCTTGAGCAACATCTTTACCGTCATTTGCGCGGGAATGTGCCGACGCAGAAGCGCCTGGGCGTGGTGGCTGACGCGGTGGAACGCCGCCTCGTCACCGCGTTGCCGGGGATAGCGCACGTTGAAGACGTGGCGCAGGGCGATGTCGCTGTCCTCGCTCTTGACCTCGCGCACGCGGCGCACGATGGCGGCCAGCACCTGGCGGCGTGGCAGGTGCTCACGCTCGCGGTAGCGCCGATAGTGCTGGTAGAAATATTTGAAGTGGCGCACCTCGTCGCTCTTGATGTGGCCGGTGAGCGTTTTCAGCACCGGCTCGCTGGTGATTTCGTGCAGCGCGCGATACAGGCTGGCAGTGCCCGTCTCCACCACGCAGCGCGCGGCCAGCTCCAGTCCCCGCTGCGGTTCGAGTTGTTCGGCGGTGCACACGGCGCCGTATTCGCGCCAGAACGCATCAAACCCGCGCTGCCAGTCAAAATCCGGCCAGACCGCGCGCACGTAGGCACCCAGCGCGCGGCCGTGCTGCAGTTCTTCATGTTGCCAGTGGTGATCGAGCCAGTGCTCAAGCTCCGCATCGCCGGCAAAGTGCGCGATGAGGTTTTGCGAATACAGGTCAGACCCGCTCTCGACGAACGAGGCACTGCACAGCAGGAAGAACAAATCCTCGTCATCGGCGATGAGCTCGCGCTCGATGTGGCCAAGGTCCAGGCTTTCCAGCGCCCACGGCAGGTCGCCGGCGGCGGGGGTCACGCTCGGCGCAACGCGTGCATTCATGGCACCACCGTCACCGGCACCTGGGCGCGCGCCAGCACATTGGCGGACACCGAGCCCAGCAGCCAGCGCGCGAGCGCGCCACGGGCGGTGTGTCCGATCACCAGGTGATCCACTGCGTGCGTCTGGATCTGGCTGAGCAGCACGTCACCGGGGCTGCCATGGACCATTTCCACGTCAATCAGATCGGAGGCATCCGGGACGATGGCGGTCAGCTCGGTGAGCAGTTCGCGCAGGCGCTGCGCGCCGGAGTCGGCCATCATCAGGGCACACGCATCGGCACCGGCCTGCGTCACCAGCAGCACCGACACCACGCGCACCCGGCCGCCGCTGCAGCGCGCCAGGTCAACGGCAAACTCGAACGCGCGCCGCGATGCCGCGGAACCGTCGTAACCCACCAGCGAGTACTTGGTCATGCCTTCCCGGCCTTCGCCATTTGCCGCCTCGAGTCTAGTCCAGGCGGGCCGGAGCACAGCCGGTCCTGAACCTGAACGTGGCGCGACAACCTGCACATGCCCGTCACGGGCGGTTGCACAACCTGCCCCAACGCGAACGGTCGTTGCCTGGGGCGGTGGCCGCGCAAATCATTTTAAGGAGATGACTGATGATCAAGCATACGTTGGGAATGGCGGCGCTGGTGCTGGCCTGTGCAGCAGCAACCACGGTGCTGCCGGCAAGCAACGCGCATGCCGCCGACGCGGCGGTGAAGTGCGACCTTGCGTACAACCTGTCCGGGTGGTCGTTGATCTACAAGCACGCCGAAGGTACCGGCACGATCACCTGCAGCAATGGCCAGCGCGCCAACGTCAAGATTGAGGTGGTCGGCGGCGGCATTACCGCCGGCAAGTACCGGATCAACAACGGCAAGGGTGAAATCAGCAACGTGCACACCATCAATGATGTGTTCGGCGATTACGCCCAGGCCGGCGCCGAGGCTGGCGTGGTCAAGAGTTCGCAAGCCCAGGTATTGACCAAGGGCACGACCTCGCTGGCACTGGCTGGTACTGGCGAAGGCGTGAACCTGGGCGTCTCGGTGGGCAAGTTCACCATCAGCCGACGTTGATACCCGCGTCCGCTTGAACAGGCCGGGTGCCGTGAGGTGCCCGGCTTTTTTGTGCGTGGCCGCAGCGTCCCGCGTAGACTCGGCGCACCTTGATGTTGTGGAGCGCAGCCATGCGTCGCTTGTCCTTCATGCTTGCATTGGCCCTTTTCTGCGGACTGCTGACGCCTGCGTTTGCGGCTGCACCGCAAGTGGGCGAGGCTGCGCCTGCATTCCGCCTGCAGGACCAAAATGGCCACTGGCATACGCCGGCCGAGTACCACGGCCACTGGCTGGTTTTGTATTTTTATCCGAAGGATTTCACGCCAGGCTGCACCACCGAGGTGTGTACGTTTCGCGATGACATCAGCAAGCTGCGCAGCGCCGGAGCCGAAGTCGTGGGGATCAGCCTGGACGACGTGAAATCCCATGCGGAATTTGCCGCAAAGTACCATGTGCCATTTCCGCTGCTGGCCGATGCCGATCGCACGGTAGCCACGCGCTATGGCGTACTCACTGCCCACCTTGGCCTGCATTACGCCAAGCGCACGACGTTTCTCATCAACCCGCAGGGCATGATTGCCAAGGTCTATGCCGACGTGGATCCGGAGCAGAACTCGACACAGGTACTGGCCGACCTGTCCGCGCAGAAAGCCGCGCCTTGAATCCGCTGAGCCGTGCTGAGGGCCGGTCGCCGCGGAAGTTTGCCGCGTGGGCGCTGGGTGCCTGGGTGTTGCTGCTGTTGGCGGCATTCGGTGCCGTGCAATACATGCGCGGCGCCCACTTCGCCTATGTGGCGGCCGCGCTGCTGGTCATTGTGCTGTGCGCCGGATGCATCCTGCGCCAGCGCTGGGCGCGACCATGGTTGCGCGGTACCTGCTTGCTGCTGGCCTTGTGGGCGCTGGCCACTGGCGTATTGATGTTGCGCCAGTGGGATCAGTTTGAGCTGGCGCGGCAGCAGGTCATCGCCCAGCCAGAACTGGCGCAGCTGGGGTTGTGGCTGGTCGCACGCGCGCAGCGGACGTGGCAGGTGGCGCTGGCGCTCAAGGCGCTGGCCATACCGCTGCTGCTGTGGCTGGCGTGGACATTGGGCCGCCCGGAAGTGCGCGCGCAGTTCCGCAGCCGGCGCTAGACTGCCGCAAACATCTCACCGGAGTCCAAGGATGAAGCACTGGTCGTGGGGTTTGATTGTGGCGCTGGCTTTCAGCTTTGCCGCTGCGGCAGCGACGGCCAATGCGCCTGCTGAACTGAGCATGTTGATCACCGGTCATGTGATCATCGCGCCTGACGGCAGGGTACAAAGCCACGTGGTTGACCATGCGGAAAAACTGACGCCGGCCATCACGGCCGTCGTCGACAACGCCGCTGGCGCTTGGAAGTTCGAGCCCGTGCAAATTGATGGACGGGCAGTGACCGCCAAGGCAAACATGTATTTGCGCCTGGTCGCCACGCCTCTGGCAAACGGGCAATTCATCGTGCGTATCTCGGGTGCCTCGTTTGGTGCGAACAGTGCACCCGACGGGGGTTTGGCCTACACGCCGCGAGCCAAAAAGATATTCCCTCGTTATCCTCCGGACGCCATCCGAGCGCGCGCGGGCGGCACTGTGTATCTGGTGATCAAGGTGGGACACGACGGCACCGTGCTTGACGCTGTCGCCCAGCAGGTCAACCTTACCGTGCGCGGGAACGCGAGGCAGATGGGGTCCTTGCGCAACGCCTTGGCGGAGGCTTCCCTCGACGCTGCCCGGCGCTGGACTTTTGAAATACCTGCCAGCGGCCCGCACGCCCACCAGCCTTGGTGGGTGGCACATGTTCCTGTCACTTATGCGCTGTCCGACATCACTGCGCGACCAGACGACCTGTACGGACAGTGGCAAGCCTATGTTCCCGGCCCGGTTGAGTCGGTGCCGTGGGAGGTGGCGTCGCCAATGGCGAGCGAAAATGTTGATTCCGTGCCTTCCGGCGCCGTGTTTGCAAACAGCTCGGCGCTACGCCTGCTTGGCCCCGCCGCAGGCGGATGAGCGGTGCCAGCGGAGATGATGCGTCAGTTCAGCAGCGGTTGGCTGCGTGTCGGGTATCGATGATGGTCAACCCGGTCGCGGAGTGAACGATGCGCGCACGCCTATGCCTTGCCCTGACCACCACGCTGCTCGCCTTGGCACCGCTGCACGCGCAGGACCTGGCCAGCACTTGCCACGCCAGCAGCAGCTACGACGTCACCCTGAATCCGGACAATCTGGTATTTGACCGCCCGTCGCCCACGCCGACGCGGGTGGAGTTGCGTCACGGCGACTTGCGGGTTGACGGCGCGGCGGTGCGCCAAAGCGCGGAGAACCAGGATCGCCTGGCGCTGTTCGAGCGCGAACTGCGCGCGCTGGCCCCGCGGGTGCGCACGGTGGCGCGCAATGGCGTGGACATGGCAGTGGCTGGCATGCGCGAGGAGGTGTCCAGCCTGGGGCTGGACGCCGACACCCGCGCCGAGTTTGAAAACCGTCTGGCGCGACACGCGGCCGACCTCAAGCAGCGCATCACCGACAGCAACAGCACGCATGACCTGCAAGGCGACATCGCCACCCGCTACGAAAACGAGATTGTCGCCGACCTGGGCCCGTTGGTGGCCGGTGACCTGGCGCAGCAGGCGGTCAGTGCGGCGATGAACGGCGACATTCAGGCCGCCGCGGACTTGCGTGACCGCGGCACGGCGCTGGCCACGCAGCTGCAGCCGCGCATGCAGCAGCGCATGCAGGCATTGCGTCCGCAGATCGCGGCGCTGTGTCCGTCCATTCGCCGCCTCGCGGAGTTGCAGCAAGGCGTGCGTGACGGCAACGGCCAGCCGCTGCGGCTGCTGCAGATCGATCCCTGATCCATCCCCAACCCAACCCGGCGATGAACGCCCGAGCCTGGATGCGGGCCGGTTAATGTCGGGCTAAGTGCTGCCGGCCGATGATGGCTTTCTGCCTCTCATCGAGCCCTCCAATGCCCGCTGGCGCATCACCGACCACCCCACTGCTGGGTCGCAGCATGGATTTGCTGTGGCTGTACCGGCGCGCGGCGGCGGCGGCCGAGCCGGGGACGCGCGTGGTGCTGGATGAAGGCGCGCAAACCTTGTCCGCGCTGGTGGCCGACCTGCGCGCGACCACCGATGCTGCGCAACCGCAGTGGCGGCAGGTGCCGGCGCGCTGGCGTCGACAGGTCCAGTGCCGCGCCACCGCCGGCGCCATGCGTGCCGCTGCCAACCCGCGGCGCGCTTGGTTGCACACGCTGGGCCGTCGCGACGCGGCCTTGCTAGGCGCTTTCGAGGCTGCGGCCGCGCGTGCCCGTCCTGGTACCGCGCGACTGATCGACCGGCAGTTGCCGCGCCTGCAGGAGTTGTATCTGGACATGTACCAGCTGGTCGGGCGCGCCACGTAAGGGCGAAGCAATTCGCTACGTCGCCGTGGCTGGCGCCGACAAGGCGCTGGCAACGGGCGCGGTGGACCGGTTCGGAGCCGCGGCGAAAGGACCTTCGGCCTTGGTCGCCTTTCTGTATCGCCATGCGTCCGCGTGGTGCCAGAACAACTGGTCGGGCTATTGGATGACCTGACGGCGTGCCGCGCGCCGTCACGCGCTTCAGCCCAGGCCTCTGTCGACATCGGTTGCGCTGTCGCAGGCTGTGTCAGTGCGCTTACCGCCCGACCCGGAGCAGAGACATGCGTGTATCGACCCTGATTTGCAGCGTGCTGCTGGCCATCGCCTGTACCGGCGGTGCGCAGGCATCGAGTACGTTGCGCGTGGGCAGCCAGGTGCTGGTGGCCGGCGATAGCGCCGCCCGCGTCACTGCATTGTTGGGCAAGCCCTCATACACCGCACACCGGCGTGCGTCGCGCAGCAAGGGTTCCGGGCGACGCGGCGGCGTTCGGGTGGTGACGCAGGCGCAAGAGGGTGAGCAGTGGCAATACCGCCGCGGCGGCCACGTCACCACCATCACCATCATCGACGGCCGCGTCAGCGACATCCAGGAGCGTCGACGCTGAGTTGCGTTATTGCAGCGTCACCGGCCGGCGATTGTCGCTGGATACCTTGTCGATCAACTTGTTGTAAGGGTCTATGCCGGCATCAAACGGCTTGGCGTGGACGATCACCTTGAGCGTACTGTCGCCGGCGCGCAACACGCGCTTTTGCAGATACAGCGGCTTGCCGTCGACCCCACCCTGCGCGGCGGCAAACACCCCGATGTCGATCGGCACGTCCGGCGCGGCCGCTGTTTCCTTGCCAGTGCCGTCGACGTGGACCTTGCCGGCGTGGACCTTCATCGTCACCTCCCACGTGCCATTGGCCAGCTTGGTCGCAGAGGCAGACACCAGGCGATTGTCGAACAGGGTGATCTTCCAGAACAGGTCATCCAGCAGCGGCGCCCATTTCGCACCCACCGCCTTGCCGAGCGCATCCATGAACTCGCGCGATGTGGTGTACGGCGGCTGCTGGAAGCCCTTGTCGATCAGGAACTGCTTGAGCATGGCATTGACCACCGGCTGGCCGACGTAGTCCTGTAGCGCAAAGAACACCAACGAGCCCTTGCGGTAGTGGATGTACTGCTGGTTCTCCACCTTGGCCAGCGGCTCCTCGGCCAGCTTCTCGGTGGCACGGCCGGCGAGGTAGGCATCCAGTTCGTACTTGAGGAACTTGCGCATCTGGCTGGCGCCATATTTTTGCTGCATCACCATCAGCGCCGAATATTGCGCCAGCGACTCGCTGAGCATGGTCGAGCCCTGCATGTTGGCGCCGATCACCCGGTGCGCCCACCATTGGTGAGCCACTTCATGCGCGGTGACGTAGTAGACGTAGTCGATCTTCTGCTTGTCGCGCAGGTCGGCGATGAAGCCCAGGGCTTCCGAATACGGAATGGTGTTGGCGAAGGACTGCGCAAAGCTGGCGTAGTTGGGAAACTCCACGATGCGCAACTGGTTGAACTGGTACGGCGTGTAGTTGGCGTCGTAGTAATCCAGCGAGTCCTTGGCGCCCTCGATCATGCGCGCGATGTTCCAGTCATGCGCGCGGTTGTAGTACACCGCGATATCCACGCCCTTGTACGTCTCGCGCCGCACCGCGTAGCGCGCTGACAGGAACGAGAAGAAATTGAGCATGGGTTGATCCATGCGGTAATGGAAATAGCGCCGGCCGTTGGCCGTCCATTCTTTCTGCAGCGTGCCCGGGGCAATGGCGATCTGGTCGGGCGCGGTGGAAATGGTGGTGTCGAAACTGATCCAGTCCGCGTCGTTGCTGATGTAGGTGTTGGCGCGGGCCTTCTGGTCACCCAGCTTGGGCATGCGTTCGACATTTGCCGGCAGGCCGTATTTGCGCCGGTCTTCGCGATCAGTGATCTGCGCCTGCGTCTGGTAGCCGAATTGCGGCAGGACGGAATTGTTGAAGAACGTGCCGTTGTGGGCCAGGAACATGCCAGTCGGAGCATTGGTGAAGCCTTGCGGCGCGTATTCCAGCGTGAAGGCGAAATCCATTGACGCACCAGGCGCCAGCGGAGTCTTCAGCGCGTAGATGTTGTAGCCCAGATCCTTGTCGGCGCTCACCGTGTCGTGCGCGGCGAAGGTGAGGGATTTGAGCGTGAAGTCGTCATTGAAGTTGACGTGCAGCTGAGTAATCGGCGCGGCGGTCTTGTTCACCAGCGTGTAGTGCGCGCGGATCTGCAGCGTGCGCTGGTAAGGATGGATGTCGACATCGGCCTGCACGGCGGTGATGCGCGGCTGCGGCAGGTCCTTGTACTTGGCGTACTTCTTTTCGTAGTCGGCTTGCTGGAGGGTCTTGGCGGTGCTGCTGCGGTAGGTGTTGACGATGTTGGTGTTGTAGTAGATCCACGCGCCGCTGGCGGCGAAGGCGACCAGCCCCAGACCAAGCGCCATCGCCGCTGGCGCGTGCATTCGGCTGCGCGCTTCGCGCCACCGTTCGCGCCAGCTGCGATCGGTACCGCGGGGCCACAGCAGCGCTGCCAGAACCAACAGCACCAAGGCGCAGCACGCCCAGTAGAAATCAAACCACAGTGTCGCGCGCAGGAAGTGGCCGAAGCCGTTCATGTCCGAATAAGGCGCGCTTGGCGCGTTGCCATAGTTGTAGAGGTTCTGCTCCCAGTGCAGCAGGCCGAAGCCGATCTGGGTGACGAACCAGATGATGGTCAGCAGGTAGCCGAGGAACTTGTTGTTGGCCAGCACTTGCAGGAACAGCGCCAGCGCCGCCAGCAACACGAACGGGATCGCGTCGAGCGCGAGGGTCGCCAGGTACAGGCCTGGCTCCACGTGCGTGTAACCGTGGCCCAGTTGCCAGCCGACACCGACCAGCGCGCCCACCAGCAAGAACACGCCGATGACCGCCAGCAGCGCGCCGAACTTGGCCACCAGCGGCACCCAGTCCGGCAGCGGGAAGGCGTCGCTGACTTCGGCGGTGCGTTGGCTGCGCTCGCGCCACACCAGCTCGCCTGCGTAGAACGTGATGACGATGTACAGCAGCCACTGGTAGCTGCCGCGCATGGTTTCCAACACCTGGTGCGTGACCGGCCAGGTCGCGGTGCCGTAGATCTGTCCGGACAACAGCAGCGCGCCGATCACGTTAGCCAGGCCCAGCGCCAGCATCACCAGGAACGGTACCCCGCGCAGCACGCCGAGCGTGTCGAAGGCAAATTGCGTGCGCAGTTGCAGCAGGCGCGCGCCGAGGTTGT
The DNA here is from genome assembly GCA_039936515.1 of Rhodanobacter sp. Classification (GTDB taxonomy): domain Bacteria; phylum Pseudomonadota; class Gammaproteobacteria; order Xanthomonadales; family Rhodanobacteraceae; genus Rhodanobacter. Next base: position 20,288 of record JBDTIE010000131.1, read on the forward strand.
CGGCAAGCTGCGCGGTCGGCAGTTGCAGCGCGATCGCGCCGGTCTGCGCACGCAGGATCGGCGGCTCCGCACGCTTGCGCCGCCGCGGCAGCTTGAGTCCTTCGCGGTTGGGCCGGAACAGCGCATACGTCACCGCCAGCAGGCCCAGGCTGACGCTTATCCACAACACGCGGTTGAACAGCAGTACCCCGCTCAGTGCCGGCAGCTCGTGGTTGCTCTGGTACGCCGACCAGTAGCGCGTGACCAGCGCCAGGGTGCGCGCACCGAACGGGTCCAGCAGCGCGGCGACGAAGTGGTTGTTGACGTCCTTGGTGAGCTGCCCGACCACGCCCTGCAACACGAAGTAGGCAATGATGCCGATGTAGGTGGCCAGCATCGAGCGCGTGACCGTCGCCAGCAGGTAGAGCAGCGCGGCGATGAACAGCATGTCCGGCATGACCATGACGGTCCATGCCCATGCATAGCCGTGCCAGTCCGCCGGGCCGATGCGTGCGGCGTCGAGCCACGGCATCATCCCGCCCAGCGCCAGGCCCAGCGCGCAGGCGGCCAGGATCAGCAATGAGGCCACATAGCCGGCGGCAAAACGCCCGCCCAGGTAGGCGCCACGGCTCATCGGCGTGGTGAAGAACAGTTCGGCCGTACGCAGTTCGAAATCACGCAACGCGGCGCCAGCGACGAACACCGTGACCAGAAACATGCTCAGTACCGTCAGCACACTCAGCAGGCGCACGATCACCAACGGCGCGTTGCGCAACACGTTGCCACTGGCGCCGCCGACCGTCACCGCGTCGGTGCTGGCCAGGGCAAAGGCCAGCGCCGCGAACACCGTGGCGATGATCCAGAACAGCGGCGCCCGCAGTTGCTGGCGCAACTCAAAGTGGAATATTTCGAAAAAGCTGGGTGAGGGAAGCATGTCTGATCCTGCGGCGACGGTCAGGCGGCCTTGGCCGTGGCTTGGGCGCGCAGGCGGCCGAAATAGACATCCTCCAGATCCGGCGCAACCACCTCGAAGCCTGCCTCTGGCTGCGTGTCGGCCAGCACGTGCAGCTGCGTGCGTCCGCCGGTCAGGCGCGTGGACAGGATGTTCATGCGCGCCCGGTAACCGTCCAGCTCGGCCTTGTCGATGGAGCGCCGCCACACGCGGCCGTCCAGCGCGCGAATCGCCTCGGCCGGCTCACCGGTCAGCAGCACCTGGCCCTGGCCGATGATGGCCATGCGCGGGCACAAGTCGGTGACGTCCTCCACGATGTGCGTGGACAGGATCACCACCACGCGCTCGCCGATCTCCGCCAGCAGGTTGAGGAACCGGTTGCGTTCTTCCGGATCGAGCCCGGCGGTGGGTTCGTCCACAATCACCAGCCGTGGGTTGCCGATCAATGCCTGGGCGATGCCGAAGCGTTGGCGCATGCCGCCGGAGTAAGTGCCCAGCTTGCGCTTGCGTACATCCCACAGGTTGACCTGGCGCAACAGCGCTTCGACCAGTTCGCGTCGCTCGCCCTTGCTGGTGACCCCCTTGAGCACGGCAAAGTGGTTGAGCATGGCCTCGGCGGACACTTTCGGATACACGCCGAATTCCTGCGGCAGATAACCCAAAAGGCGTCGCGTGGCCTGCTTGTCGGCCAGCAGGTCCATGTCATCCAGCCGGATGCTGCCGCTGTCGGCGTCCTGCAGCGTGGCGATGGTGCGCATCAGCGACGACTTGCCTGCGCCGTTGGGGCCCAGCAGCCCGAACATGCCGTGCGGGATGTCCAGCGCCACGTCGCGCAGCGCACGCACGCCGTTGGCGTAGGTCTTGGAAAGGTTGCGGATGGTCAGCATGGCATTTCTGGCTGGCAAAGTTGGACGCACGATACGGCAGCGCACGGCTTCGCGCCTGCGCTCAAGGTCATGCATACGCGACCGCATGGAGCATCGCCGCGTGCCACGCACGTGCGCAGTGGAGCATACGGACGGGGTGGTGCTTCGCTATGATTGACGTTCAGGAGCCTGCCGGCCGCGAGCCGCGACGGCGTCGGCAGCGTGGCGGTGCAGGGCGCCGGTAGTGCGTCGACGCTGATGCCGCGCCGCAGGCTTCCCGCCGCATCGCCTGCCCCGGACGATGCGCCACGTCCAGCAGGAGTTTTCATGGCCGACCTCAAACCCGCGCTTGTTCCCGATGTCGGCCATGCCGACGTGCCCGTGATCGAAGTGATGATCAAGGTCGGCGATCACGTCGATGCCGAGCAGGGGCTGGTCACACTCGAATCGGACAAGGCGACCATGGAGGTGCCCGCACCCTTCGCCGGTACCGTACGCGAGGTGAAGTTGAAAGTTGGCGACGCCGTCTCCGAAGGTGCCGTGATCGCCATGATCGAGGCCGATGTCGCCGACGCTGGCAAGTCCGCGGACAAGCCCGCGCCGGCCGGTCAGGCGGCGGCTGGCGCCATGGAACCGGACAGTGCGCAGGCGCCCGCCGCGCCCGTCACTCCCGAAGCGGCGGCCCCGGCAGCTCATCAGGCGCCAGCGCAGGCGGCCGAGGTGGCTCAGGCAACTCCCAGTCGCCACGGCATGCCTGACAACCTGCCTGATGGGGACGTGCGTCCTACCTCGCGCCCGCCGTTCGACGCCGGCATCGTCATGCCCGGCGACGTGCCGTACGCCAGCCCGGCCATCCGCGCGTTTGCGCGCGAGCTGGGCGTGGACGTGGCACAGGTCAAGGGTTCAGGTCGCGGTGGGCGCATCCAGCGCGACGATGTCAGCGCCTATGTCAAACATGCGCTGGCCTCCGGCGCGCGGCCCCACGGTGGTGCGGTCGCGGGCGTGGGCGGGCTCAGCCTGCTGCCGTGGCCGAAGATCGACTTTGCCAAGTTTGGTGAAGTGGAGGAGAAGCCGCTGTCGCGCATCCAGAAGATTTCCGGCGCGAACCTGGCGCGTAACTGGGCGATGATCCCGCACGTCACCCAGCATGAGGACGCCGATATCACCGAGTTGGAGGCGTTCCGCAAGCAGCTTGGCGCGGAGAACAAGGAACTGAAGGTTTCCCCGCTGGTGTTCCAGATCAAGGCGGTAGTGGCGGCGTTGAAGCAGTTTCCGCAGTTCAATGCCTCGCTCGATGAATCGGGCGAGAAGTTGATCCTCAAGAAATATTTCCACATCGGCATCGCGGTGGACACGCCCGATGGTCTGGTGGTGCCGGTGATCCGCGATGCGGACAACAAGGGCTTGCTGGAGCTGGCGCGCGAGCTGGGTGAAATCTCCAAAAAGGCACGCGACAAGAAATTGGGCCCGGCCGAAATGTCCGGCGGCTGTTTCTCCATAAGCTCGCTGGGCGGCATTGGGGGCACGTACTTCACGCCCATCGTCAACGCACCGGAGGTCGCCATCCTGGGCGTTTCCAAGGCGGTGATGAAGCCGGTGTGGAACGGCGAGAAATTCAAGCCGCGACTGATCCTGCCGTTGTCGCTGTCCTACGACCACCGCGTGATCGACGGCGCGCTGGCGGCGCGATTCGCGTCGTTCCTCGCCACCCAGCTCGGCGACATCCGCCGGCTGTTGCTCTAAGCGGCGCCTGGTGGTGCAAGGGTTGGACGCATTGACACTGCTGGCATGGGGCACCGCGCCGGACGTGACGCCTGCGTTCAAGAATAGTGCGCAGCAGCTCGGTGACCTGCTCGATCGTGGCTACACATTCGGCGGCATCCATGTCTCGATCGGATCGCTGCTGGGTGGGCTGCTGGTTTTTGCGCTGTTCCTGATCGCGATCTGGGTGCTCAAGCGGCTGCTGCATCGCTACGGGCAGCGCAATGATCACGTCAACCAGTCGACCCTGTACACCGTAGAACGGCTGTTCCGCTACCTGATGCTGGTGGTCGGCGCGCTGTGGGCACTTGGCGTGGCCGGTATCCCGGTTGCCAGGATGACCGTGTTTGCCGGCGCCCTCGGCGTCGGCCTGGGCTTTGGCCTGCAGGCGATTTTCAACAATTTCGTCTCCGGCCTGATCCTGTTGTTTGATCGCAGCCTCAAGGTGGGTGACTTCGTCGAGCTGGCGTCCGGTGTGCATGGACACGTGCGCGAGATCCGCATTCGCGCGACCTTGATCAGCACCAACGATGACATCGACATCCTTGTTCCCAACGCTGAATTCGTCACTGGACGCGTGGTCAACTGGACGCTGCGCGAGGTGGCGCGGCGGCAGAAGATTCCCTTTGGCGTGGCGTATGGCACCGACAAGGAACTGGTGAAGAAGGCCGCACTGGAAGCTGCCGCCGAAGTGCCGTTCACCCTCAGTCTCGATGGCCCGCGCGCGCCGCAGGTGTGGCTGACAGGCTTCGGCGATTCCTCGCTCGATTTCTCGCTGGTGGTCTGGCTCAATGCCGATGCCACGCGGCGGGTCGGCGCAATCACCGCCGCTTATTACTGGGCGCTGCATACCGCGCTGGAAAAGTACGACATTGAGATTCCCTTTCCGCAGCGCGACCTGCGGGTAAGAAGTTGGGTCAGGCCCGACGCCGTGGATGACGATACGCAAACCGTCGGCAACTCCTCCGTTTCGCCGTCGGCAACGGACAACGATGCTGCGCGCGACGTCGAGCGTGACATCGCCGAAGAGTCCGCCGAACGTGCCACACCATCCCCCAGCAATGACCCGACACCACGCGTTTGATGTCGCGCAACAGTCAAGGAAACAAGCCATGGCCAACACTATAGAAATCAAGGTTCCTGACATCGGCGGTCATGGCAAGGTGCCGGTGATCGAGGTGCTGGTGAAGGTCGGTGACACGGTGGAGCAGGAGCAGGGCCTGGCCACGCTGGAGTCGGACAAGGCGACGATGGAAATTCCGGCCAGTGCGGCCGGCGTGGTGAAGAAGGTAGGCGTCAAGGTTGGTGACGAA
>JBDTIE010000132.1:0-2001 GCA_039936515.1 Rhodanobacter sp.
GACGCGCCCGCACCCTGCCCGCCGCACACGATGACCGACGCGGTCTCCACCGAGCATCGCCCGCGGCACATTGCGATTGTCATGGACGGCAACGGTCGCTGGGCCAAGGCGCGCCATCACCCGCGCAGCTTCGGCCACAACGCCGGGCGCAAGGCCGTGCGCGCGGTGGTGGAGGCATGCCTGCGCGAGCGCGTGCCGGTGCTCACCCTGTTTGCGTTCTCCAGCGAAAACTGGCGTCGCCCGCAGGAAGAGGTCGGCGCGCTCATGGGCCTGTTCGTGCGCGCGCTGGACAAGGAGGTTGACGAGCTCTCCTCGCACGGTGTGCGCCTGCGCTTCATCGGCGACCTGACGGCGTTTGACCCGCCACTGCGCGAACGCATGCGCGCGGCGATGCAGTCCACTGCGGCCAATACGCAGCTGCAGGTGAACGTGGCCGTCAACTACGGCGGACGCTGGGACATCACCGAAGCCTGCCGCCAAGCCGCGCAGGCAGTGGCTGATGGCCAGTTGCAGGTTGCCGACATCGACGAGGCACGAATCAACCAGGGCTTGGCGCTGTCCGGCCAGCCGGAGCTGGACCTGCTGATCCGCACCGGCGGCGAATACCGCTTGAGCAACTTCCTGCTGTGGCAGGCGGCTTATGCCGAACTGTACTTTACCGATACCCTGTGGCCAGATTTTGACCAGGCCTGCCTGCAACGGGCCATTGCCGACTTTGTCCACCGCGAGCGCCGCTACGGGCGCACCGGCGAGCAAGTGACCAACTCCGACTGAAGGATCACCATGCTGCTCCAGCGTGTCCTCACTGCCCTGCTGCTTGCGCCGCTGGTAATTGCCCTGATCCTGTTCCTGCCCACGGCGTGGTTTGCCGCGGCTGTCGCGGTCGCGTTCCTCGCCGCCTTATGGGAATGGGGTGCGTTGAGTGGTCTGCAAAACCATGCATGGCGCGCGGTTGTGCTGCTGCTTGCGGCGCTGGCGCTGGTCGGGTTGTGGACGCTGCGTCTGACCGCCGTCGGCCCGGGCGTGGTGTGGCTTGGCGTGGCGTGGTGGGTGCTGGTATGCGTGTGGCTGCGCCACTTCACCTTTGCCGCGGCGCCCACGCCGCAAAACCGCGCGTTGAAACTCGTCGCCGGCGCATGCGTGGTCCTGCCGGCATGGATGGCCGCTGTGCTGGTGCACGCGCGCGTTCCGCATGGCCAGTGGTGGATGCTGCTGGCGCTACTCATCGTGTGGGCGGCCGACATCGGCGCATACAGCAGCGGTCGCACCTTTGGCGGTCGCAAACTGGCGCCGCAGATCAGCCCGGGCAAGACCTGGGCCGGTGCCTACGGCGCGCTGGTGGCTGGCGTCATCGTCATGCTGGTCGGAGCCTGGCTGCTGGACACCCGCGGCGCCCGTCTGCTTGCGCTGGGACTGGTGGCCGTGATCATGGTCGGTGTCTCGATCGTCGGCGACCTGCTGGAAAGCCTGATGAAGCGGCACGCCCGGGTGAAGGATTCGGGCACGCTGTTTCCCGGCCACGGCGGCTTGATGGATCGCCTGGACAGCGTGTTCGCCGCGTTGCCGGTGTTTGCCGCCGGCTTGCTGTGGCTGGACCACTGATGCGGCAGCAGCCATGAAGCAGGTCGCCGTCCTCGGCGCCACCGGCTCCATCGGCGGCAGCACGCTGGATGTCATCGCCCGTCATCCGGACCGGTTCCGTGCCAGCGTGCTGACAGCCAACCGCCAGGTTGAGGCGCTGGTGGCGCTGTGCGTGGTGCACCGCCCGCAGTTGGCGATCATTGCCGACAGTGCTCTTGAAGCCGAACTGGCGCTCGGCCTGCTCGGCGCCGGCGTGCATTGCGAGGTGGCCAGCGGCGCGGCAGCGCTGGCTCAGGCCGCGGCCGGCGCATTGTGCGACGTGGTGGTGGCCGCCATCGTCGGCGCGGCGGGGCTGGAGTCCACACTGGCCGCCTGCGCGCCGCTGGTGTTCGAGGCACCGGACCGGGAAACCTTCCGCTG